>SYEN01000386.1 GCA_005800795.1 Burkholderiales bacterium
AAGTGCTTAATTTGTTTGCCTACCAAAAACTTAGTCGGTTTGTGATGAGGTGTGTTCTGCCCCGCCACGGTAATTTATTGTTTTTATTGATAATTTTATCTTGGTGTAATTGCGGCGGAAACGCCGCCCGCGGGTTTGGGATAGGTAGTCCGACGTCAAAAATATTGTTAAGACATGGGCAGCTCTGATTGCTGTCGTTGCTTTGCTGCACGCAGCGTTTCCGGTTCAAGCGAAGAATTGTCCCGTCAAGCCAGGTTGTGGGTCGCGCCGTTGCGCGCGTCGGATACTCGCGGGTGGAGCAGGCTGATGCGCAAAAAATCGATCTGCAACTGGACCAGGAGTGTCTGACAATATGAAACTGCATTGGTCGTCGCGCTCGCCGTATGTGCGCAAGGTCATGATCTGTGTCTATGAGCTGGGGTTGGAAAACCGCGTTGAGCGTATTTCGTCGGTGGTATCGCTGTCCAAACCGAATTCGGACGTGATGCGCGACAACCCGTTGGGCAGAATTCCGACGCTGATCCTCGACGATGGGCGCGTGTTTCATGAGTCGGTGGTGATTTGCGAGTATCTGGATAGCCTGCACAGCGGCACGCCATTATTTCCCGCGAAGGGTGAAGCGCGTTGGACGGCGTTGCGCCGTCACGCGCTGGGCAACGGCATGCTGGATGCGCTTCTGCTGTGGCGCTCCGAGATGATGAAGCCCGTCGCGCGTCAAACGCCGGAATGGCTGACCACTTTTGATCTCAAAACGCGTAACGGGCTGAAAGCCATCGAAGCCGATGCGGATGCGTTGGCGCGCACGCCGTTTGATATAGGGCAAGTCGGCCTCGGCACTGCGTTGGCCTATCTGGATTTTCGTTTCGGTGATTTCGGCTGGCGCGAGAACCATCCACGCACGTGCGCGTGGATGCAGCAATTTGCGCAGCGTGACTCGGTGAAAAAGACGGCGTTTATTGATGCCTGAGATCCCGGTTGGCGTACTTCGGAACACTGTTGTGCCGAATTGCAGGGCTTATTTCTGCTTCGCCAAAAACTCCAGCAATATCTGATTAAAAATCACCGGCTGTTGCCAGTAAGGGCTGTGGCCGGCTTCGACGACGACCTGTACGTCAGCGTGTGGCATATGCTGCGCCTGCATGCGTAACAGCGACGGCGGGGTATAAAGATCGGAGTCGCCGGTCATCAGCAGCGTGGGGTGTTTGATCGATTCCAGCCTCGCCCAGGTCAACGGCTGTTTCATTTTGGGCGTGATGCGCACACCAGGAATGGCTTGATGCTCCAGCGCCTGCCATGCCGCGAGCCCCTCAGGATTGCCCGCGCGATACGACGGCGACAGTTCCTGAAAATCGTGCGGCAGCTTGGCAAAAAACGGGGGCCGCAGGCGGGCGTTGGCGGCGGCGTAGTCAGGCTCGGTAATGCCCATTTACGACGACACCACCGTCAGGCTGAGCACGTTGCCGGGATACGCCAGCGTGTAGTCGATGGCAAAAAAGCCGCCCTGTGCGGCGGATACCAGGTGCACGTTGTCGAGCTTCAAGTGCTGAACTAATCGATGCAGATCATCCGCGCCGTAGCCGGGGTTGTCCGCATCGCCCGCGTCCGAGCGGTAGTAACCGCGCCGCGAATAGCCGATCATGCGGTAACCTGCCGCAGCCAGCACCGGCTGCTGGTACACCCAGCCAGCGGCACTTTGTGTACCGGCGTGCAGCAATATCAATGCGGCTCCCGTGCCGCCGGTATCCCAGTACTACAAACGAGAGCCGTCGACATCGAACAGGCCTTCCTGTGTGGGAGCTTGCGGCGGAATGGCCACGGGCGTCCACATTCGGGGAGGTATCGCGGGCGTATTCAAGGATGGGGCGTTAGTCGTCATCGATGGGTTTTCCGGAATTTTCGTCTCGACAATGCGCCGCGCGCAGTTCATATTGCGAATCACATTGTGGCATAGTCTTGCAGTGCATGATGTAATGCGCAGCTCGAAACCAGAGGTGGTGTCGCGGGTATGAAAAAAGGTAGTTCAAGGGGCATGAGACGGTGGTGTGCGGTGTGTGCCTGCGCCTTACCGGTCGCAGTTGTGGAGGCGAAAACGTATTCCGTAAAGCCGGTGCGCATTATTAATCCTTTCAGCCCTGGTGGCTCGCTGGATCTGGTGGCGCGCTTGCTGGCGAGATCCCTGAGCGGTGATTTGGGACAGCAATTCATTGTCGAAAATCGTGCCGGTGCGGGATTTGACGCCCGCTTGAATGAATTGACGCGCAAGAATATCGCGCATGCCGAGTCAAAATCCGTGATGGACGCGCAAGGGCTGGATGGCGCCACCGGCACGCCGGCTGAACTGGCGGCGCTGGTAAAAGCGGAATGGGTGAAATGGGCGCGCGTAGTTAAGGTAGCGGACATCAAACCAGAGTGAACAGGAGATCGGCCATGGATCAGGCGCAAGAGGGGTGGGACAAAACAACGGATACGCTGGTGGGCTTTGCGCAGCGTTCGTCATACGCATCGCTATCGCCGGAGGTAGTACACGCGGTAAAGCTGCGTGTGATTGATTGCTTCGCCAGCGCGCTGGGCGCGTACGACAACCCGACCAGCGAACTCGCACGCAAAGTGGCCGCGCGCAGCCGTACCGACCATCCTTCAACGGTGTGGGGCAGTAACCTCCAGACCACGCCCGAAGCGGCGGCGTTTGCCAATGGCGTGATGACGCGGGTGCTGGATATCAGCGACACGTATCTCGGTAAAAGCCGAGGCCATCCGAGCGATATGATCTCCGGTATTCTGGCGTTGGCCGAAAGCGTGCGGGCTGATGGCAAGGCGGTGATCAATGCCATCACGCTGGCTTACGACGTGTATTGCAGTTTTTGCGATGCGATCGATGTCAACAGCAAGGGCTGGGATCAGCCGGTGTATGGCGTGCTGGGCTGCGTGCTGGGCATTGCTCATGTTCTGAGTTTGACGCGCGAGCAGACGGCCAACGCGGTGGCGCTGGCGCTGGCGCCGAACATGTCGCTGGCGCAGGCGCGGCGCGGCAATCTGTCGAACTGGAAAGGCTGCGCCGGGGCCAATGCCTCGCGCAACACCGTGTTCGCCGCGCAACTCGCACAGGACGGATTCACCGGGCCGACGGCAGTGTTCGAGGGCCACGGCGGCTTGTGGGAAGTGATCGGGCGGCATGACTGGCCGTTGCCTTCCGGCACGCACCTGATCACGCAAACGCATCTGAAATGTCTGCCGATCTGCTATCACGGTCAGTCGGCGGTGTTCGCCGCACTGGACTTGCGCAAACAAGTCGCGGTGAGTGACATCGACGCGGTGATGGTGGACGGCTACAAAGCCGCGCACATGATGATGGGCAATGATCCCACGCGCTGGGCGCCCGCGACGCGCGAAACCGCCGACCACAGCATGCCCTACGTAGTCGCGGCTGCGCTGCTCGATGGCGCGGTGACAGATGCATCGTTCACGCCTGCCAAAATGACGGATCCCGCGATGGCGGCTATGATGGCGAAAATCAAAATGCAAAGCGACGCGGGACTGGAAAAGTTTTATCCCGAAGGCGCGCCGGCGCGTGTAAACATCCGAACCAAGGCCGGGCAAACCTTGAGCAAGGAAGTGATTTACCCGCGCGGACACGCTAAAAACCCGCTGCCCGAACCCGATGTCTTGGCGAAATTTCACGAGTTCACCGCACCCCGGCTTGATGCCGCACGGCGCTCTGAGTTGATCAACACGCTGTTGAATCTGGACCAGGTCGACGATATTGCTGCAGTGATCCGGCGCTTGGCAGCGTAAAGGGCGTAATCCGAAGGGGGATCGTAAGTGATTGATTTTAAAGAAATAAATTATGAGGCTGTGACGGTTGGCGAGGAATTCATGTCCGATGATTTCCTCATCAAACCCGAAGACGTCGAAACGTTCGCCTTCGCCGTGGATGATGAGGACCCGTGGTACTTCGACCATAACGCCGTTACGCCATTCAACGGCAACATTACGCATCCGGTGCTGCTGGGCAATCAGGCACTGCTGATGCGCCACGGCAAATACATCGTGCCCGCCGGCCTGCACGCAAAGATGCAATACGAATTCATTGAGCCTTTGCGCGTGGGCATGCGCGTGCGCACACGCGGCAAGGTCATCGACAAATACGAAAAGCGCGGCCGCCATTACATGGTGACCGAATTCACCACACGCAACGAGGAAACCGGCACGGCGTTGGTGCGCGGACAGTTCACGCAAATGCTGTTTCCGAAATCAGGAGTGCATGATCATGCCAAACACCGCTAGCGTTACCGTCGGCACGAAATTACCGCCGTTAAAAAAGACCATCAATCAGCGCCAGATTGATTGTTACTCCGGCGTGCGCTCCAAATCGATTCACACCGATGTGGAATGGGCGAAGCAAAAAGGCTTTCGCGCGCCACTGGCGCAGGCGCTGATGTCCACCGCCTATGTGTCGCAGATGATGGTGACTTGGCTGGGCGAAGGTTTCATCCGCGGCGGCAAGATTTCGGCTTCGTTCATCAAACCGGTGATTGTCGGTGACACGCTCACCGCGCATGCTGCGGTTACGGCCGTGGACGACGTCGAAGGCCGGCCGCGTGTGACGGTTGAATGCTGGTGTGAAAATCAGGATGGCGAGAAAACGTTAGTGGGGTCTGCCAGCGGGTTTGCCGATCGATTGCGGGTGTGATCCCGTGAGACAGATCAGGCGCTTGAACTGATTCGCTCCAGCGTCGCGGCTCCAGCAAATGCTGGAGGTGAAAATGTCTTCCATGGGAAGTATCTAATTTCACATCGCACCGATCGTGGTACGGAAAAGTGGCAAAGCCACTGGACGCAATATCGTGGAGCTGGAAATTTTGTAATTGGCTGTTGTCTCTGCTAATGGACGAACGTTATCGCACTACGATAGATAAATGAAAAACGCCGATACTTAGAATGGTTTTTCATAGTTTGGTAAATGGCAGTGGACGCTGAAATGGTGGCGGAATGCGGAACCAAGCGGGCGTTCGCATCCGGAACCAAATGGTAGTGTGTTGGGCTTAAGGGCGTGGATTGGATGAAACGTCTTAGTCGCCTCTCCCGCGGACTGTCTCATAGCGTGAAAGCCCTGCAACACTGAACAGTTTTGTTGAGCTGGCTGGTTCTTCCGGTGAGTCACTCGCCAGTTTCATTCGATTGTTTGCCAGAGAAGAGCAAGATCAGAGGCACCCAGATGGGGTGAAAGCGCCGACTTCAGGGTGGTGTCGCTCGCGAGCCAATGCAGCATTTTTGGCGGAACAGACAAGGAACAGCCAATCGATAAAGTTAGGATTTGGTGGAAGCCGGTGTTGGACGGATAGCAATATGAAAGCGAAAGAAAACGCCGTCACTTGGACAGCGCTGGACCCCGTTGGGGGTATTAATGGTGGTGGGGCGGCTGCCCCGTATAAACCACTCAAATTGAGCCAGTTATGCGGGGTCCGTGTTGATGCTAGCTAGCGCGGAAAAAGCTGTATTTCCTCTCTGAAAACAGTTCATTGCATCAGACTCGACTGCCACTAGCACTGCAGTGAGTTTATCAGTTCGATTCCGCATTTTGCAATCGAACCCGAGCCCGCAATTCCGGGAAAGCCTTGACCGACCGGGCTAGCCAGAGCGTTCATGCACTCCCACCAACTCGCTCGGAAGGATTCCAAAATGGAAGTCATTCATTTCACGCAGAAGCAATTGGCGGCCCGCTGGAAGGTCAGCGAGGCGTCCCTGGAAAGATGGCGCACCGAGGGCATTGGTCCCCAGTTCTTGAAGCTTTGCGGCCGAGTGCTATACCGGCTGTGCGACATCGAAAATTACGAGTCATCCTGCCTCGCGGCCTCGACTCGCCTGTATCGCTCAGGCAAAACTCAAGAGCAAAACAGCCGCGGCGGCGCCATGACTTCGGATCGTTCTGATGTTGCAGTGATGCCGAAGCCAAATTAACGTCAGGGTTTGCGCCCGCGCATTTGCTCCAGGATCTTCTGATTCCTGGTTGTTGTCGCCGGCGGCGGTAGTGAAGGCGCAGAAGATGGGCTCGGCGCCTCAATCGCTGGCGAAGAATTAATCGTAGTTTGCGACGCACCCAAGCTCGGATCACGTTGGCGACCTAGCCGCCTCGTAATTCTTAAGCCAAAAGGCAGCCCTACGGAAACCCACCACGTCCCGTACTGACTTCTTCCAAAACGGAATCCGGCAAAACCCCAGCGGTGGGAAGCTATCGGACCTCGAACGTAAGACGCTTATAGAAGCCGCTGCTGAAGATCTACATTTTTTGAACGTCCTCGTTCTCCCGAAGATCGCCTCGCCTGACGGGCAAACAAAGCTTCTAGGCCACGCTGGCGTGATCGCCCATCTCCCTATGTTCAAAGAAGCGCCCCGTGGGGTGTTGGAGCCCGATGGAATCAAGAGCGTAAATGCGTTAGCGCAGTTAGTGGCTTATCTTCGACCTTTTGCCCGACCAGGTTTGCAGGTTCTTTTGGTTAACGCGCCTAGGCCATCGAGATTTATCGAATCGATCCTCGATGCTCTCGATCTCGATAACGCGGCCTCCGAAGAAACATTCTGGGGCGTTCATTTTCGGTTTCGCTACACGTCTGAAGACACACGCGGTTGGACATCTGAACTTGAGGAAATGGATGACATCCTGAAGGATCGGATTCGGAAAGGCCAGGAAAAGGGGCTGATCACGCTGTCGGTCCATGCTGATGCGAAAAAATGGCCTGACATCATCGCGGAAGCAAGCGATCTACCAGCACACCTCACAGTGGTTTTTGACCCGTTCGAGGTGAGAACTGCTCTAGTGTCGAGGGCGGCTCTTCACGATTTGAGTCCGTGGATGCCAACGTGTGAGTACAGGTATAACAAGCTCAAGAAGCAGATCATGGTTGTACCTGTGTCTGAGGAATACATATTTGCGACGTATTTCGCTGCTGCCACATTTGTACATGGTGAGTTGCGTGCCAGCACCGCAACCCATCAACCACAAGTCCCTGTAATCAAGGCATGGCTTGATAAACTGGCTGCAACAAGTACTTGGACTGTTGTCGCGGATCCGCATAGGGTTATGTTGCCACGAATCGGCGATTCTGAAGTTATCGATCGTAGAACTGAACGTGCACGACAGATCACAACATTTGGAGCGGATCTAAGCCCATTTGTGCGGCGGCTAGATGATCAATTGCGGAAGACTCACTTCGTTGCCGAACCCTCGACGCTTGAACAACTGATTCGTGATCTCGTTGCGATGGAGCCCAATGGAATTCTTGGGCTGGTTGGTGGCGATAAGACAAAGCACATTAAAGGCGCACTAGGAAAATTGATAGCGATGCGATGGTACCGTCGCCTCGACCCGAGTGGGCTTGCAGTGAGCCTTGATACTTTAAATGCACGTCGTTGGCTTAGTGCTGGTGGTCATTCAAACGTACAAGCCGACCTACTAGGTCTCCGTGACGAGGCTGGCGAACTGGTTATTGATGTCATCGAAGTAAAGGCGCACGACGAAGCTGTGCCTTATACGGTTCAGGATGGCATCGTAAAGGGGCATGCGGTTGACCAGGTTCTATCGACACTGCACGCATTAGCCGAGGTGTTTTGTTCAAATAGCAAGTCGCCGCTCGCCAAGCCTCGTCGCGAAGTGTTGAGGGAGCATCTCTACACGGCGTTGCTTCGTGATTTAGATCCAGTGCATATCGAGCGCTGGCATGGGTTACTTCAAGATCTATTCAATGGCAACGTCAAGGTTAAATTGGCAGGTAGGATTGTTCACGTTCAATTGGCGAGTGTTGCCAACTCTGGGCGACAAGTGTTCCAAACCGGCTCAGGTATCCCGATACAAGTCGACACCCTTGCGGCAACGGATGTCGACTTGGTACTCACTGCAACACGTGTGGTGCGATCCGAGATTCTTGAAACGGCCGCTGGTAGTGGCTCTATGGAGCCGCTGACGCCGATCGAGCCGGTCAAAGCGTTTCTGGCTTTAACTCGTCTCTCTGCAGAAAGGATATCTTATGGGGAGGCTACGCTTGGTGCGCC
>SYEN01000387.1 GCA_005800795.1 Burkholderiales bacterium
GTCCGGATCCTGCCGCATCAGCGTGCGAATGCCGCTGGCAAAATTCACGCCGATGCCGGATTGCACCTGCATCTGGTTGAACGACGGCTCGACCATTTCTATCGGGTCTTCCACCGAACACACGTTGACATCCGGTGTGGCCAGGTTTTTCAGCGTGGAGTACAACGTGGTGGTTATGCCTGACCCCGTCGGCCCGGTGACCAGCACGATGCCATGCGGCTGGCTGACCATGTGCTTCCACTTGCGTTCGTCGTCCTCGCCGAAGCCGAGCTCTTTGTAATCCTTGATCAGCGTCGTGGGATCGAAAACACGCATCACGAATTTTTCGCCGAATGCTGTGGGCATAGTGGACAAACGCAACTCCACCTCGCTGCCGTCGGGCGACACGGTTTTCAGACGCCCATCCTGCGGGCGGCGTTTTTCGACGACATCCATGCGGCCCATCACCTTGATGCGAGAGGTCATCGCAGCCATCACCGGCGTGGGAATCTGATAGACCTGATGCAACGCGCCGTCGATGCGAAAGCGCACGTTGCTGACTTCGCGGCGCGGCTCAAGGTGAATATCGCTCGCGCGCTGCTGGAACGCGTAGGTAAACAACCAGTCACAGATGTGGATGATGTGCGAGTCGTTGGCGTCGAGCTTGCCGCTGCGCCCCAACTGCATCAACTGCTCGAAGTTGGTAATGTCGCTGAAGCTGCCTTTGTCCTGCGCGTTGGCAGTCTTCACCGAGCGTGCGAGGTTGTAAAACTCAACGATGTACGACTGAATCTCGATCGGGTTGGCGACCACGCGCTTGATGTTCAGGCGCAGCACCTGTTGCAACTGTGGTTCCCATTCGCGCACAAAAGGCTCGGCGGTGGCAATGGTGACTTCGTTGCTGGAAACCGCCACCGGCAGAATCTTGAAGCGTTCAGCGTAGGCGTTGGACATGACCTTGGTGACCGCTGCGAAATCGACCTTGAACGGATCGATGTGAAAGTAATCCAGACTGACGCGGTTCGCCAGCCACTGCGTCAGATGCTCAAGATGCAGTGTTTTCCTCGGATCACGCAGATCCTTCCACTTCTGATCGCCTATGAGGATCAACGGATGCTGCGACGACTGAAACGAACGGCGATTGATCAGCAACTGCTCGCCGGTCTCCTTGGCGATTAGCTTGTCCGCGATCATGTCTTCGACGATCTGTTTCAGTTGCAACGGCCGGTCGGGCTGCTGCTCGACCGTACCGGAAGACCTGCCCGCCGCAGCGGGATTCGCGGGTTTGGCGGCAGTCGCCGCTGGTGACTGGGTCGAGATGGCCATAGGGATTCAGTCGGAAGTTGTGATGCGTCCACTATACGTGGAATCACCTGTCGACTCAACGAACCGGGCTGCAGCTCGCGGGCAGCATAGCCTCGACAGGACCATTTGGGCGGTGCCAACAGCAGCGAGCCGGTATGCCCGATACAGCCAGGGGTATGCGCAACGAATCGCGGCTTTTGCCAAGGCAAATAAATTGACCCGCCCGTGAGGCCGGGATACATTGAGATAATGAGTCTGGGCAACGTGAACATTGCAACCATTTCAAAGCTGAAAATCCTGCAAGGGCGTCATCATGCCAGGCCCACCTGACGCACAGGTGCAGCGCCATTCACGGCTGGAATTGATCGATGCGCTACGCGCGTTTGCCCTGTTCGGTATTCTTCAGGTCAACATCCAGAGTTTTGTGTGGGGCGCCGGTGACCCACTCGGCTACTTTGCACAAGCGCCGCGTACGTTGGATTCCATCGCCTACCTGTTGGTGGCAATTCTGGTCTCGTCGAAGTTTATTTCGCTGTTTGCATTTCTGTTTGGCTTCGGATTCGCCTTGCAATTTCGTTCATTGCACCGCGCTGCGAAGCGCCGGGCTTGCGCCACGCTGGCGCTAAACGAGGCACAACAGGCCTATCGCCGCCGGCTCTGGTTTCTGCTTGGGCTGGGCGTCGCACACGGCATACTGCTGTATTCTGGCGACGTCCTGACGACATATGCCGTTTGCGGCTTTGTCCTGCTGAAGTACGCTGACATGCGCCCGGCGCGCCTTGCCCGAGCAGCGTGCAAATGGGGGATCGCCTGTATCGTCTTTCTGGTAACCGTGTTGGGCAGCGGCGGGGCGTTAATGGAGGCCATGGGCCCGTGGGACGACGATGCCATGCGCGAGACGGCGCTGAACAACTTTTCGCTCTACACCACCGCGGGTTATGCGGAGCAATTGGCGCAACGCGCGGGGGATTATCTTTACACCCAGATCGCCGTGCTGATCCTGATGATGCCCATGGTAGTCACCCTGTTTCTGCTCGGCGCTCTTGCCGCGCGTCTGGGCTGGCTGCGCCACCCTGAGCGTCATCCGGACGTTTGGCGGGTCGCCGCAATTCTCGGCTTGCTCGGTCTGATCGGCGCCGTCATAGGCGCAACGCTGAACTACCGGTCCGCACTCGCCACCATCGGCAATTTAAACCTGATGGCCGAACTATTCATTCTGTTTGGCGGGGCGACCGTCGCGCTATACCTGTGCATGATCGTAAAGCTGCAACACACACGCACCCTTGGCGCCGCAATAGCATGGCTTGCACCAGCCGGGCGCATGCCGCTGACTAACTATTTGATGCAGTCCGTACTGATGGGCGCACTGTTGACCGGCTGGGGTCTGGGGCTGGGCGCTGTTTGGCGCCATGCCGAACTATCGCTGCTTGCCATGGTCATTGTGATCGCACAGGTCACGGTAAGCCGCTGGTGGATTGCCCGATTCCAGACTGGGCCTGTGGAAGCGTTGTGGCGAAAGGTAACCTATCGACACTAGCTGCGGTTGTGACATCGAGAATATGCCCGTCGTTGCGCCCAATGGCCGAAAGTCATCTTCGCGAGGTGCCGCGGCTTAAGGAAGCACAACCTTGGCAAACCATTCGATTGGCAGTTGTCGACCGTGCCCCATGTGCGCGCCAACTGGTACAACTCCGTCCCGACGGCGACGATATCCACGCGCGCGACCACGGCGGGGTCAAGTTCCACGTTGCCTATGGCACTGACATGCATGCCCGGTTCAAGCCAGTTTGCCCTAAACACGTTTTTGAGCGGCGTTGGCAGCACGACCGTTTGCAAGGTCAATGTGAGCTTATTCAAGCACCGCCATGCAATCATTCAGGGTCAACAGTTTTTCGGCGGCGTCGTTTGAGAGAATCAGCAAGCGGGTATGACGGAATGAGCCGGTTGATTTGCCTTTGCATTGTAACGAACCCACGTTACAGTTGCGCTTGCAAACCGCGATACCCACGCATCGGAATTCTGCGCACCTGATAAACGTAAGTATCTGTTTTTATTTATATTTTTATTTCATCTTTAACGCGAGATCAGCCCCATGCATCCTCTTTCGCCAGCACGAATCTGCTTCTGTTTTGCCGCAGGGTTGTTCGTTGCGAGCCACGCAGTCGCGCAATCGTCGGGGAGCTCCTCAACTTTCCCCACCAAGCCCATACGCATCATCGTGCCGGCCGCGCCGGGCGGCGGTACGGATATTCTGTCGCGGCTGTTGAACCCCAAACTCACAGAGATTCTCGGCCAGAGCATGATTATCGAGAATCGCGCTGGTGCTTCCACCAACATTGGCACGGAACTCGTGGCGCGTTCGGCGCCCGACGGTTACACGGTGCTGGTGGCGACAACACCGCACGCAGTGAATCCGAGTCTGTTTGCCAAACTGAATTTCGATCCAGTGCGTGATTTCACCATGATCAGCCAGTTGGCGCTGACGCAAAATGTACTGCTGACGCACCCGTCACTGCCGGTCACCAACGTCAAGGAATTCATCGCGCTGGCCAAGGCGCGCCCCGGCCAACTGACGGCCGGCACTTCCGGCGGCACGTCGGCATTTCTCGCGGTGGAAATGTTACGCGCAGCGGCAAAGATCGACGTGCTGAATATTGCCTACAAGGGCGCGGGGCTGGCACTGAATGACATCATTGCGGGGCATTTGCAGTTTCAGGTCAATACCACGCTCGCCACGATCCAGTTTATCCAGACCGGCAAGTTGCGTGCCATTGCCACTTGTGGCGCCAAGCGTACCCGCACGCTGCCACAAGTGCCGACAGTCGCCGAAACCCTGCCCGGTTTTGAATCGAGTGGCTGGTATGCGCTGCTTGGCCCGGCGGGCATGCCGCGCGACGTGGTGATAAAGCTGCATGGTGCATTCACCAAGGCACTGCAGGCGCCGGATATCGTCAAGCGCCTGTCGGAACAAGGCGTTGAAATCGTCGCCGGCTCGCCAGAAGAACTTGCCCGATTGATGCCTGTTGAAATCAGCAAATGGGCAGCCGCGGTGAAGGCTTCAGGGGCCAAGGCGAACTGACGCGAAATCAAAACGCACGATACTTTTCACTCGCCAACAGCCGCTCCATCTCGGCTTTCAGCGCGGCCACATCATCAGCGGTCAGCGGCTGCATCGGCGCGTGCGCCCGGAACGCCTCGGGGGTACGGGGTATCGCAAGATAATGGCCGTACGGCTGTCCGGACGCGCCGCGCGCGCGGCCAAATATATGCACATGCAATTCCGGCCGCCAGTTGCCGTTATCCTGATAATTGATGCGGCCAATGTCGATGCCGTGTTGCGTGAGCACGGTCTTCATCGCCGCACCCGCTACCATGGTCAGCTTCATCAGCTCAACCGCACGTTCGCGATTGAGCTGCGTGCGATCTTCCACTGCCACCTTCGGGTTGATGATGAGATGTCCGCCGTCGCCACGCGCGATATGGGGCCGGTCGGGCGCAAGAATCTCGTAGTGTTTGGTTTCGAGTATGAGCATGGGCCTGTCCCTGGTGAGCTGAAAAGGATATAATTGTAAGTATGTGTTTTTATTGAATAAAATAAAACTGACGCTACGGCAAGTTGAATTACCTCAAATCGTTTGAAACTTTCGCACGGCTGGCGCGTTATCTGACTGCGTGACCTCGTCGCAGCCTCTCGAAATGTCAGCAATCGTTGTCACATCGCCGTTGGATCACTATGACATGACTGCGCCATCGATTGACATTTAGCAAATGCGGGAACTTCGGCGTTTTTTCAGGGTATATTGAATACTCGAACCCCGCTGACGGCACCACGCGCCGCAACGCGCGCCCAGTGTATAACGGTTACAGGGCTTGCTCACAACCCGATGATCAATTGTCTGCATCCGCGAATTTTGCAGGGCCACGCCTTCGCGCTGCTGCTCGCTTGCTCGCTGTTGGGCGGCTGCGCCACAGCTGGCGGCGGCGAAACGCTGATGGCGCCCACACAGATCAGCGATTTGTATTCGCAGGTCAGCCTGCGCGTAAAACTCGCATTCACGCCTGGCGAGCGCAAAGATCCGTTTGAGAATCCGGAGCGTGAATGCACCGGCCCCACTGAATTCGAGCAACGCGTGGCGCGCATCGGTGCACGGCTGGCGGTCGCCGCGTATCGCGCTTACCCTGCCCTTGTCGAACGCATCCCGCGCTTTGTGTTTGCCATCTCGGACAAACTCGAACCCGGTGTCGCCTCCACCGCCGGCGGCGTGATCGTTGTACTGCGCCCGGTGAGCGAGATTTCGATGTCGGACGACGCGCTGGCCTTCATCATCGCCCGCGAAATGGGCCACGTGATATCGCGCCACCACGAACAAAATACCGCAGTCAGCATTGCCGTTTCGGTGGCCGCCACCGTTCTCGCACCGGCTCTTAATATCGCAAAACTGCTGGCGTTTGCCACCACCAGCACAGGCAACGCCGCTGTCGCCGCGCAAGCCACCAGCAGCGCCGCGTCGTTTGCCGGCTCACAAGCCGTGATCGCATCATATGGCGAACGGCAGCGGCGTACCGCCGACAGCGTGGCCCTGCGCCTGATGCCGCAAGCGGGCTACGATGCGCGCGCCGTGCAGGCCGGACTTACGCCGGAATGCCCGAGCATCGAACCCACCAAATGGTTGCGCGAACTGCACGAATCCGTGGCACAAATCGCTCCGCTGCCGGCCACGCCCGGCACCGGCGCTGCCGCCAGCGCCAGCGTAGCCAGCACGGATGCAGTGGCGGCGCCCCCCGCACCCGTGGTGGAGCGCGGGACACCGCTGAATTGACGCGACCCGGCATCAGCAACACGTAGGCAAGCCTGCTGTTTCCCCGATTTTCGCCTGCGCCGCTCGCATAGTGGGCCAGACATGGCGAGCCGCTTCGGCGTGCGGTATTCTGTGCGTCATCGGCAGCCAACCGCTTGGCGCGGCTGCGCATACGGGAGGAACGCATGGGTGGGGTTTACGAAGGGTTATTGGTGGTTGAGCTTGCCGACTGCCGCAATCAATGGGCAGGCAAGCTGTTATCCGATGGTGGTGCGCGGGTTATCCAGATCGAGCCGCTGAAGGGCAGCCCCGCGCGTTGGTGCGGGCCGTTTGTCAAAGACAAGCCCGATGCCAACCACTGTCTCGACTATTGGTTCAACAACACCGGCAAGCAAAGCGTAACACTCGATCTGGCACGCAAGCCCGCACAGGATTTGCTGCGCCAACTGATGGCGCGCGCTGATGTGTTCCTCGAAAGCACGCGACCAGGCACGATGGCAGCGATGCAGCTCGATTACGCCTCGGTCAGTGGCAGCGGCGGCAACAAAGGTTTGATCTACGCTTCACTCACGGACTTCGGCCAGGACGGCCCTTGGCGCGACTACGCCATGAACGACAGCGCGCATCTGGCGCTCGGCGGCACCATGGCAAGTTCCGGTTACTCCGACCCAACGGTTTCGCCCATGGCCGGTAAAGGCGGTCAGGCGTGGCATATGGGCTGCGCGATGGTAATGCACGGCATTACCGTCGCGCTGTATGGCCGCATGAGTTCGGGCGAAGGGCAGTACATCGACGTCGGCATCCACGACGTGTGCGCCATGGGTACCGAAGCGGCTGTGCCGCACTGGATGTATTTCGGTGAAACGTTTTATCGCCAGACCGGCATGCACGCCAATGCCAAGCGCGTGCCGCCGCTGGAACTGCCCACCGCCGACGGGAAATATGTGATGGCCGTGAATCAGGGCCTCAACGACCGCACGTGGAATCAGTTACTCGACTGGATGGATGAAAAGGGCGTCACCGGCGAATTGCGCGATCCGAAATTTCAGCAAGAACCGGTGCGCACTGCCGAATACCGTCAGGGCACACTGATTCGCGATGCCATCCGCAAACTGGTTGCGGCGAGCAACGCCGAGGAATGTTTTCTGCGTGCGCAGAACATGGGCATTTCGTGGGCCATGATTCGCGCAGCCGAGGAAAACTACGATCTCGAACATTACAAACAGCGCGATTACTGGCGCGACGTGGAATACCCGCAGATCGGTCGTGCCATTCCGTATCCACGTGGGCCGTTTGCCTGCGATGATTTGGGCAACGAACCGCGCGGGCGCGCACCCAACCTGGGCGAACACACGCGGCAGATCTTGACGCAAGATCTGGGCTTGAATGATGCCGCTTTATCGACCCTCGTGGCCGCAGGAGTAATAGCATGAGCACCATGACCACAGCCACCGCCGACAACGCGGCGCACCAGAAAAAAGGCGTGCTCTCCGGCATCCGCGTCCTCGACTTCACTTGGAAAACCGTCGGCCCGTGGGCGCCGCGATTGCTGACCCACTACGGCGCGGAAGTGATTCACGTCGAACGCGCAGGCGGCTTTGACGATCATCGCTTCGCCGCGTATCGCTCCATCACCACGGATGACGAAAAGCCCAATCACGTGCAAGGCAGCAAGCCCTGGTACACCGATCCGTATTTCAACACGCTGCACCACGGCAAGCTGGCCATCAGCCTGAATACGCGCAGCCCGGAAGGCATCAAGATTGTCGAGAAGCTGCTCACAAAATGCGACGTTGTCGTCGAAAATTTCAGTGCCGAGGTTTTCCCCAAATGGGGTCTCACATGGGATCGCATCCGTGAGATCAATCCAAAAATCATTTATATGAGCTCGTCGGGTTTCGGCCACACCGGCGAATGGCAAGGCTTTCGCAGCTTTGGCCCGACGGCAGCGGCGCAGGCGGGCTTGACGCTGTCCTCTGGCCTGCCGGGACAGCCGCCTGCAGGCTGGGGCTATTCCTACCTGGATGTAATGGGCGGCTGGATGGGTGGCCTGGGGTTGATGCAGGCGCTGTTGCAGGTGAAGAAAACCGGCAAGGGCATGTATCTCGACTACTCGGTAACTGAGGGGGCGATGACCATGATGGGCACGTTCATGCTTGACTATCAGGTCAACGGCCGCCGTACACGCCGGCCTGACTTTCCGCCGGGGAACCGCGCGGTGTTTCCGCAAGTCGCGCCGCACAACACGTATCGCTGCACCGGCAACGACCGTGTGGGCCAGTACTGGTGGGTGTTCATCGCATGCGAAACACAGGCGCAATTTGAAGCGTTATGCGCCTTGATGGGTCAGCCGCAACTCGCCCTCGACCCGAAATTCACCAGCAACGAAGCGCGAGTGAAAAATCAGGACGAACTCGACGCCATCGTCGGTCGCTGGACGCGCGCGCGCCGCCGCTACGACATCATGCGCCAATGCCAGAATGCGGGCATCATTGCCGCCGTGGTGCAAAGTGCCGAAGACCGCGTGGAATACGACCCGCAGTTGCATCACCGCGAGATGCATCCTGTGGTGCATCATCCCGACCTCGGTGAAGTGCAATACGAGGGCTACCCGGTGAAAATGTCGCGCACGCCAGCGTATGTGCATGGGCGCGCGCCGTTGCTGGCCGAGCACAACAACTATGTATATGGCGAGCTGCTGGGCATTAGCGCGACGGAGATCGCGGGGATGAAGGAACGGGGCATTATTTGATTGTGCAGCAGCGCAATGATTTTCCAAGTATCTGTTTTTAAACACTTTTTTTGAATAGCCTGAAAGCCATCTCATGACAGAAATTTTTGACCGTAAGCGGCTGGGTGCGCTGAAAGACACCGTGGCCGTGGTTGGCGTCGGCGAAACCGACTACGGCGCGGATTACCGTGGTGCGGGCGGCAAGGCCATGGCCAAGGGCGAAGCGCGCTATGACTCTTACACGCTGGCTTCGCGCGCGCTGAAACGCGCGCTCGACGACGCCGGCCTGAAGAAGGACGACATCGACGGGCTGTGCACGGGGCCGACCTTGTCCGGCGAGCGCGCCAGCGAGCAGTGGGGCCTCAATCCGCGCTGGAGCGGCAGCGGTGACGCGGCGCAATGCATCATCGAAGCCGTCATGGCCATCAACTGCGGGCTTGCCACTACCGTGGCCTGCGTATACGGCAACGCGCAGCGCTCGATGAACACAGCCTATGGCGGCACGCGTGTCACCGGCGGCGCGATTACGTCATATTTTTACTATGCGCCGTGGGGGCTGACCTCGCAGGGGGCGCTCTACGCATTGTTTTTTCAGCGCCACAAGCTGCTCTATGGTACCACCGACGAGCAACTGGGCGCGATCGCGGTGGCCTTTCGCAAGCATGCCTGCATGAATCCCAACGCGGTGATGTACGGCAAGCCCATCACCATCGCCGATTACATGAACGCGAAGTTCGTAGCCGAGCCGCTGCGGTTGTTCGATTACTGTTTGATCAACGATGGCGGTGTCGCCATCATCGTGCGGCGTGCGGATATGGCAAAGGATTTGAAGCAGAAGCCCGTCCTCATCAGCGGCATGGGCTGGGCGGAGGAGAACGTCGACGCCACACAGCTACGCCCGCGACTGAAGGATTTTTATCATACGGCCCATCGTGGCGTGGCGGGGCAGGTCTATCCGATGGCAGGCATCACGCCGAAGGATGTGGATGTATTCGCCACCTATGACAGCTTCAGTGTGCACCTTCTGGCCTCTCTTGAAGGCTTTGGTTTTTGCAAGGAAGGCGAAGGTGGCCCGTTTGTGCAAAACGGCCGCATCGAAATCGGCGGCGAGCTGCCGTGCAATACCAGCGGCGGCATGCTTTCCGAGAGTTACATGCAAAGCTGGAACCATCAACCCGAACTCATCCGCCAGTTGCGCGGCGGATTGGGCGAGCGGCAGGTCAAGGGCGCGGAAGTCGGGCAGTATGTGCACGACGTCGCGGGCAAGTGCAAGAGCATCATTTACACAAGGGGGGCCTAGTCATGGCCACGCAACGACCAAGCAGATCAATGGATCCGTACGCCGAGCAATTCTGGACGTACACGCAGAAAAAGGAATTTCGTCTGCAACAATGCAGTGAGTGCAGCAAATTCCGCTGGCCACCGGGGCCATCATGTGACAACTGCCTGTGCGATCAATTTGAGTGGGCATTGATGAAAGGCCGCGGCAAAGTGCTTTCGTGGACGACCTTTCATCGTGCGTACTTTCCCGAATACCCCTCCCCGCATACCTCCATCGCGCTGGAACTGGACGAAGGGCCACTGTTCGTGAGTTACCCGGTCGGCATCGAGGTAAAAAACCTGCGCGAAGGCATGGTACTGTCGCTGCAATGGACGGACGGCGAAGATAAGTTTGGCGCCTACAATCTGCCGGTGTTCGGTCCGGTTACTTGACAGGTACGGCACCAGCCATGAATCCCATCCGCCTCTCAGATTTCACGCATCAACCATGAATACCCGTTCACTGTGCTTGAACGCATTGTTGTTGTTGAGTGCCTCCATGGCATCGATGCAATCGAGCGCTCAGGCCTACCCCACCAAACCCATCACCATCATCGTGCCCTTCGGCCCTGGCAGTGGCAACGATGTCATTGCCCGGATCGTCGGACAGAAGGTTGCCGAAAACTGGGGCAACCCGGTGGTAGTCGAAAATCGGCCCGGTGCATCCGGTGGCATCGGCATGGAATTCACTGCGCGGGCCGCGCCGGATGCCCACACCATCGTTATTGGCAGCACCAGTCACATCGTCAATCAGTTCGTGTCAAAGGTGCGCTACGACATCCTGAAGGATTTTGCGCCGGTGTCGGTCACCGGGTCGCTGCCCTATGTGGTGGCCGTAACGCAGGCGTCCGCCACCAAGTCAATGAACGACCTGATCGCCAGTGCCAAATCCAGGCCGGGGAAGTTGAATTACGCCGCAGTGCCCGGCGGCGTGCCGCACTTCATGGGCGAAATGCTGAAATCAGCGCGCGGACTCGACATCATGATGATTCCGTACAAAAGTACTACCGACGCCGAGGTTGACGTGATCGCAGGGCGCGTGGAAATCTGGTTTACCACGCTGGCGTCGGCGCTCCCGCTGGCGAGAGGCGGTAAAGTGCGCGTGCTCGGTATTGCCGGTGACAAACGCGCGGCAACGCTGCCGGACGTTCCCACCATGGCGGAAATAGGACTGCCCACGGTGGATGTCACAGTCGGCTTTTTCTTTTTGACCGCAGCCGCCGCGCCACGGTCCAACATTGCCGCGCTGAATCGCGAAATCGTCAAAGCCATAGATGCAAAAGACGTGCGCGAGCGCTTTGCTGCGGCCGGCGTGGATGCGAAAAGCAGTTCCATGGACGAACTCGACGGGCTGCTAAAAAGCGAAGTGGCTCGCTGGAGCAAGATCATCAAGGAATCTGGTATTCGCATTGAGTAGTCGTCCCGTATCAAAAAGCACCGATCACGGAAGGAGGCCCCAAGCCACGCCGCTAATTGATACCGGCTGTACTCAGCCTGTTGACCATGCTGCTGCCAGCCGCACGTCGAATCCGGCTGCTTGCTCGCTCTGGCGGTCACCCGTTACGCCCGTTTCACACACCATGCCACGACGGGCCACAATCGTGGAACAAGGTTACCCAGACTATGAGATCAGCTCTGCTCCGCTTCGTGGTATCTGCGAAAACACACCTCGACCTCATCAACACCATCAACGCGGCAATAGTGAATACCCTCAAGCTGCCGGACGCCGCCAAGTGGGGCAAAATCGTTCGCGAACCCGGACTGAAAACCAACTAACCGCGGGTACCTCAGGAACCTATGTCATGCACAAAGACCTGAAAAAAATCAAACCCACCATGCGTATGGTCAGCCGCAACAAAGTGAAAGATACGCCGGGGATTATCAAGGGCCAGACCGTGCGTCCGCTGTGCGGCGCCAAGCACGTGCCCAGCGAACGCATCCGTGTGGGGCTGGCGAAATTCAAGCCCAATCTGCACGAGCACCTGCATTGGCATTCGATTGAAGTGTTTTATTACGTGCTCAAAGGCAGTGCGACGGTAAACGACCTCGCGGGAAAGGCTTACAAGGTCGGCCCCGGTGATTCAATCTACGCGCCGCCCGGCATCGCCGGCTCGCATGAATGGCACATTGGCAAGGAAGGTCTTGAGCTGCTATCGATTCGCGCCACCAACGACGGCCACCGCCGGATGCAGTTTACGGTCAACCGCAATACCGGTGAATCCGTGATCGACATGCATGAACTCGGGCGCATGGATGCGATCAGCTACGAATCGCATTATTGAATCGTACCGCGCGCCCGCCCTGCCTGAAAGCGACTAAACCTCCAGCGCAAACTTTTGAAACGTGTGGCAATCCTCCGGCGCGCGACCGCGACTGATGCCGAATGTCCAAGTGACTTCGCTCACGTAGATATCCTTCTTCGAATCCAGCGCCAGGCCATGCGGCGCGACAAAGCTGCCAGGCGCGGCGCCATTGGGCGTGCCCCAGCGCGAGAGCAGCTTGCCTTTGGGATCGAACACGCTGAAACGCGCGTGACGCATTTTGGTGACAGGGCCGAAGCTGTAGGAAACATCGCCTTCGTGCCACGCCAGTTCAGTGACGTAAACATTGCCGCTGGCGTCAAACGCCAAGTGTGTGGGACGCTGCGTGTCCGTCCATTGTTCGAGAAATTCGCCGTCCGGACTGAAAATCTGAATGCGGTCGATCTCGCGGTCGCACACCCATACACGCCCGTCCGCCGAGCACGCGATGCCATGCGGCAGACGGAACTGGCCGGGACCGTCACCCGGTTCACCCCATGATCGAATCAGTTGTCCCGTCGGTGAAAAAACATGCACGCGGGCATTGCCGTAGCCGTCTGAAATGTAAATCTGCCCCTTGGCGCCGATGGCAATATTCGTCGGCCGGTTAAAGGGGGGCCCCGCACGCTGGATAGAGCCGGTGGTTTTGCCATCGTAGCCGGTGTCGGAGGGCGTGTTCATCGTGCCCATCGTCATCAGCAGCTTGCCTTCGCGGGTGTATTGACGCACGGTGTGATTGCCGTCGTCGGTGGCAAAGATCGTGCCATTGGGCGCAACGTAAATGCCATGCGTGCGCATGGTGAAATCACCTTTGCCCCAGGTGCGCTTGTAGTTGCCCTGGCGGTCATAAATGATCACCGGGTTTTCACCGCGGCACATCAGGTAAACATAGTCCTCCTGATCGACGGCAACCCCCGCTACATCACGATGGGCAAACCCCTTGGGCAATTGCTCCCAATTTTCCACAACCTTGTATTTCACAGTTTCAGCCATGCCGTTCTCCCTTAATGATGTTGATGTCAACGATTATTGATGGCAAAACGTCCCGGTCCGATCAGCAGCAGCACCAGCGCGGTCAGCAGAAAAAAGCCCTGCAATTCCAGCGCCCAGCCTCCGCTCTTGCCCAAATCAAACAACTGTTTCGAGTGCGACAGCGTGATCGCAAATATCATGTTGACAACAATGATCGCCCCACCCACACGCGCGTAGTAGCCGATGATCACCAGCAGCGGCGCGAATATCTCGCCGATATAAACACCGTAAGCCACCCACGCCGGCAAACCAAAATTGGCGAGCGAGGTTTCGATGCCGCTGACGCCCTTGGTGATCTTGGCGTAGCCGTGAAACAGCATGAGAATTCCCAACATCAATCGCAACAGCAACTTGCCGGTGCTGTCAGACAAAGACGGTGCGGGTTGCCTGGCCATGCAATGATCCTGTGGTTGACGTTAATTCACACCCTGCCGGTACTGCGCCGAGCCGAACAAAATATCGCGCTCGGCTTCAGTGGGCGCACGGTCATGCGCCTTGCGCTCATCGGCAAGCAGCGCCAGCCCGCGCTGTACTGCCGGGCGCGCAAGAATTTCCTCGAACCAGCGCTGCACATTGGGATACAACGCCATGTCCACGCCGCGCCGCTCCGGATTGATGATCCACGGCCACGTCGCTATGTCGGCGATGGTGTAGTGGTTACCCGCCAGAAATCTGCTCTGGCCGAGTTGATGATTCATCACTTTGTGCAGCCGGTTCACTTCATTGGTATAGCGATCTATCGCATACTGCTGCCGTTCTTTCGCATAGGAACGAAAGTGGCCGGCTTGCCCAAACATCGGCCCCACGCCGCTCATCTGGAACATCAACCATTGCAACGTGGTGTACTTGGCGGCGGGCTCGTACGGCAGAAATTTGCCGGATTTTTCCGCCAGGTAGATCAGGATCGCGCCGGATTCATACAGCGTGAACGGCTTGTCGCCGGGCCCGTTGCGGTCGATGATCGCGGGAATTTTATTGTTCGGATTGATTTTCAGAAACTTGGGCTTGAACTGATCACCCGCACGCGTGTTGACCGCATGTACGGTGTACGGCAAAATCGTTTCCTCCAGCATGATGTGTACTTTGCGGCCGTTAGGCGTGGGCCACGTATAGAGATCTATCACAAAAATTCCTTATAAAACAATAATTTACGATTAAACTCAATGACTTACAAATGGCTTACAAATAGCTTGTATCAGGCCTTGATGGTATAGCGGGCAACTTGCGCTTCATCGACCTCCACACCATGTCCGGCGCTGGTGGGCCGAGCTATCATGCCGTTGCGGATCACAATCGGGTTCTTCACGATGTCGTCCACCAGATAATGATTGGTGATCGACACGCCCCAGTTCACGTTCGGCGCAACGCAACCGAGATGAATGATGGTCGCCGCGCCCACGCTGGTTTCCGCCACCTTGCAAGCGAGATTGATATTCAGCCCCAATGCCGCACACACGCTCATCGCGTGCACTGTGGCGCTGACACCGCCCAATTTTATGGTCTTGAGATTGGCACCTTTGATCGAACCCGCGCGCGTCATCTGGATAATGGTGGCCACATTGCCCAGCGATTCGTCGCCATTCAACGGCACCGGCGAGATACGCGCCAGCTCTGCCATGCCGTCGTAATCGTCATCGCGCAGCGGCTGTTCCAGAAACAGCAAATCAGCCTCGCGCGAGCGTTCGACGAAAATGCGGGCACTGCGAAAATCCATGCCCATGTTGGCGTCGGCGCACAACACCACATCGCGGCCCACCGCTTTGCGTATGGTGACCGCCGCATCGGCTTCGTCGAACGGGCTCTTGATGCCGACCTTCAGTTTGAAGAATTTGTAGCCCTCGGCAATTTTCTTGTGCGTCTCGGCAATGTCATCTTCGATTTTCGGATTGCCGAGCAAATACATCGCGGTAATCTCGTCACGCAGTGCGCCGCCGTACATGTCTGACAACGACACCTGCAAATGACGCCCGGCAAGATCCGCGATCGCCCCATCCAACGCACACTTCGGCCCGCCATTGTGATGCAGCGCATGCGCGCACCTATGCGCCAGTTCCGCGCGCTTCAAGGCATCCTTGCCTGCGACCAACGGCGCCAGGTGCTCCTTTACGGCAGCCACCATGCCGGGCAAAACATCACCCGTCATGGTTGGTGCGACCGACGCCTCGCCCCAACCCACCAGACCATTCGTCGCTTCGGCGCGCACCAGCAGGTTGTACGACACTTCCAGGCGCACGCCGGCCATGATCACCGGCTTTTTGAGCGGAATCGCGATGGGAATCGCGTCGATGCGCTTGATGGTCAGCGGTTTTGCCTCGGTGCCAGGGGCAACCGCTGTCTGCAGTGCGGTATCGGGAACCATGAAACTTTCTCCGGTCAGTCCATGTATTAACGTGGACGAATTATAGTCCTGCGCTCACAGGCAAGGGGTGCATCGCATCCAGCGGCAGCAAGGGCAACACCACGTGCGAGGCCCGCACGCTGTCCACATACACGGTGTTGGTGGCAATACGCCGCGTACGGCCACGGCCCTGTGGCTCGCCGGTGTTCCAGTTCAGATCGTAGCGCGGGAAATTACTCGACGAAATGTCGATGCGTATGCGATGTCCGGCCTTGAACAGATTGCAGGTGGCAAACGGCTCGATGGTGATTTCGTAGACCGCGCCCGGCGTCATCATTTCGGGCTTTTCCCACGAATTGCGGTAACGGCAACGCAAAATGCCGTCGCAAAGATTCATCGCATAGCCGCGCAGATAATCTTCATTGGGCGGGTACACGTCGATCAGCTTGGCAGTGAAATCCGTGTCGATACCGTTGGACGACGCATGCAGCTTCACCGTGATCGGCCCGGCAATCGCCACGTCCTCCGTGAGCGGCGGCGTTTCGAACACCATCACGTCGGCGCGTGCGGCCAGCGGCATGCCGGGGTTGGTGCAACCGAAGAATCGATCCGCCTCGCGTTGATCGAACGCCCCCCCCTCGAACACTGGCATACCCGAAGTCAGCGGCCCGCCGATAGTGGGCACCGGATTTGACGGGTCGTAATCAAACGATACCGGCGTGACATTTTTTGCAGGCTTATCCGTTGATAACCCGCCGTCACCCTGCAGATAAAACGGGGTGAATTTCACAGCAGGCAGCGGCCAGTCGTCGCCGGTAATCCAGCGCCCGCCGTGCTGCATGCAGCCCTTCTCATTCTTGCGCCCGGAACCGCCGCCCATCAGGAAAAGGCGCACCGCCGGTTCCTTGTCCACGCCGTTGTCGACGCCACGCACCCAGCGGTCGAACCACCGCAACCGCAGATCGCGCCAATTGCGCGCAAGGTTGCCATCAACGGTAGAGGCCTCGCCGAAATCCACATCGCCCGACCAGGATTTTGAGCGGTCGCCATGCGTCCACGGCCCCATGATCAAACGCACCGGGCCGCGCTTGCGCTGTTTAAGGCCCACGTAATTGTCGGTGGCGGTGCGAATGTAAGCGTCGTACCAGCTGGACATATGGATTTGCGGCACGTCAGCAAACTGGTCATACCAACCCTCGGTGTAAATGCCGAGTTGCTTCCAGTAATCGTCGAACTCGCCGTGCGTCCATTGCTCAAACAAATAGTCTTCGTACTCCGGCGCCCATTTCACCGGTGACTGGCCGGGCTTCCATGGCATGCGCTTGAACCAGGTGATCAGGTCCTCGGCGGCCAGCGCCTCGCGCACGCGCACATCGGTGTGCGCCAGCAGACTCTCTTTGGCCTGGTTAAACGCCCACGTCACCTGCTTCATTTCAAACGCACCACCGCTGCGGATGCCCGACTGGTAGGCGTTCGAAAATCCGCCACAATCCACCACCATCGCGGCCAGCGCGCTGGGCGCGAGGCACGCCAACGCCACTTGCGTATGGGCGGCATACGACAGGCCCATGGTCGCCACCTTACCGTTACACCACGGCTGCTTTTCGATCCATTGCACGGTGTCGAAACCGTCTTCGCCGTCAGAAAGATATTTGACGAATTCGCCCTCGGAGCCATGGCGGCCGCGGCAATCCTGATACACCACCACATAGCCATGGCGCACAAAATGCGCGGCCACCTCCGGGCGCGGGCGTGCCTTGATTTCTCCGCTATCCACTTCCGAGCGTGAAGCACGCGATTTACCGTACGGCGTGCGCTCGAGGATGACCGGGAATTGCCCCTCGACCAACTTGCCGTTGCGCGCCGGACGATAGATATCGGTGGCTAGTTTCACACCGTCGCGCACGGCGACCATAATATGGGCTTCGGAGATGACTTCGTATTCGGTAGGTGTGTTCATGAGCGAATGCGGCAAAGGAAAAAGATCATTTTACCCCGCCCGGCTCACCCTTCAGCCTGGCGCTTAGCGAAAGCGCAAATTGATCTCGGGGTCACCCGGCAAGCCAAGGTAGCGCACCTTCACACGCATTTGATGTTTGGGTGGCATGGGCTCCGAAAACGAGCCAAGACTCAGCTTGTCCCCCACGCGCAGCCTTCCACCATTTTTCCGCACATCCTCAATAAGCCACTGCACGGCATTCAGCGGATGGCCCATGATGGCTGCACCCGGCGCGTTGGCAAGTTCATTGCCCTGCTCATCGGTCATCACCACTTTCATGTCGCGCAGTGCATCGGCAAACGCCTGTGTGGGCTGCACCGAAATGCCTGGCCCGAAATACCCGCCCCGCGCGCCGGCGTTGATGGCCATGATGACCGCCGCGTTGAGCGGCTCGCCCTCGGCTAGCACAAGATCGGCAAGTTCGATGAAGGGTTGAATGCGCGACAAACCCTTCAAAGCCTCCAGCGGTGTGCGCGCTTCGTTGATGGCGTCGTCGCCGACTTCCACCAGCAAATCAGCCTCGAACACCGGTCGTGCACCGTAATCGCTGTTCACCGGGAATGCAGTTTCCATGGTCAGCATGCGCGACAGCAGCACGCCGCGCACCGGCTCGGCCACACCAAATTTTTTCTGGATCGCTGGATTGGTCAACGCAGCCTTATAGCCAACCACGCGTCCACCGCCGGATTGTCCATAGGGCTTATGGGCGCGCAGTTGTTCGACAAAGCGCTCGCGCGTGCAGGCGGCGTCGGCCATTGACAGCGCCGCCGGAAAACCCGCGAGCGGCTGTTTGTCTATCCAGCGCGCGGCGGCCTGCGCCATCGCCTGCTCACTGGCGCACTGTGCGTACGCCACCATCGACGCGCCACTCAGGAGGAGCGACGCGCACAAATTCAGCATGCCGATTCGGTATTTCATCAGTCAGGAAGGGTAAAATTCGCCGGGCAAAAATTCGGCCCGCCATTCGGCGTGTCGTCGTAAAACAGTCCCAGGGCGTTAAGCAAAGTCAATGCGCACCCGTGTCAGAGCTTCGCATAAAAATTCTTTTAAAAACAATAACTTACTTATTCTAACATGATTCTCTACGCGCTCACGATTTTTACCAGCGCGTTCCTGCTGTTTCTGGTCCAACCCATCCTGGCGAAGCAAGTGCTGCCGTGGTTTGGCGGATCTGCCGCGGTGTGGACGACGTGTATGGTGTTTTTCCAGTTTCTGCTGCTGTTCGGCTACGCGTATTCGGATTTCACCACACGCAAAATGACGCCGCGCAATCAGTTGATCCTGCACGCGGTACTGCTGCTCGTCAGTCTGCTGTCGCTGCCAATCATTCCCGACGCCTCGTGGAAGCCCGCCGGCAACGAAGACCCCACCTGGCGCATTCTCGGCTTGTTGGCCTTCACCATCGGCCTGCCGTATTTTCTGCTGTCCACCACCGGGCCGCTGGTGCAGGCATGGTTTGCGCGCGCGCATTTTTCCAGTTCGGTGTATCGATTGTTCGCGTTGTCGAATTTCGCCTCGCTGCTGGCGCTGATTTCCTACCCGTTCGCAGTCGAACCGTGGATCACCACCAAGGTGCAGTCGTACGGCTGGAGTGCGGGCTACGTGCTGTTCGTGGTGGTTTGCATAGGCGCAGGCGTCTACAGCCTGCGCGCGCATACCGCGGCACAGGCCGAGGCCGCGACCCAGGCGGCGGACGACGACCCGCCCCCATCCTGGGCGCAGTACGGGATGTGGCTGGTACTCTCCGCCATGGGTTCGTTCATGCTGCTGGCGGTCACCAATCACATCACGCATGACGTGGCGTCGGTGCCGTTTTTGTGGCTGCTGCCGCTGACGATTTATCTCATCACCTTCATCCTGTGTTTTGAAGGGCGCGGCTGGTACAAACGCATGTACTTCATCGGCCCGCTGATTGTGGTGGTATGCGCCCTCGGCTGGTACCTGCACGAAGAGGGCGGCATCATGGATTTCAAGATTGCCGTGCCGCTGTTCAGCGCCGGGCTGTTCATCATGTGCATGTTCTTCCACGGCGAACTGGCGGCGATGAAGCCCGCGCCGCGGTACCTCACCACGTTCTTTTTGATGGTGTCGCTGGGCGGCGCTCTGGGCGGCGTGGTGGTCGGGTTTATCGCGCCCAAGTTCTTCAACACCTACTACGAATTCGGCATCGGCCTGGTGGTCACACTGCTGCTGGCAGCGTGGCTGTCACTCAACCAGATCGCGAGCATTCCACTGGCGAGGCTGGTGCCCATGGCGCTGCTGGTGGCGACGGGCTTTACCGGGTTTCATGTCTATCACTACATCCACGCGCTGTCTAACGACGCACGGCTGATGAGCCGCAATTTCTACGGCACCCTGCGCGTCAAGGACACCGGCCCCGACACCAGCGAAACCGCGATGCGGCGCCTGATGCACGGCGCCATCATGCATGGTGAGCAATATCTGCACAAGGACAAGCGCCACCGGCTGACCACGTATTACACGGAATCCAGCGGCGTCGGATACGCGATCAACCACTTAAAGCAGGCCGGGCCGGTGCGCCTGGGCGTGGTGGGCCTAGGCACCGGCACCATCGCCGGTTATGGCCGTGCAGGCGACGTGGTGCGCTTTTACGAAATCAACCCGGAAGTCATCGAAGTCGCGCGGCGCGATTTTAACTACATTTCCGACAGCAAGGCCCAGGTGGACACCATACTCGGCGACGCGCGCCTGACCATGGAGCGCGAAAAGCCGCAGCTATACGACGTGCTGGCGATTGATGCCTTCTCCAGCGATGCCATTCCCGTGCACCTCATCACGCGTGAAGCCATGGCGATCTATTTGAAGCACATCAAGCCCGACACCGGCGTGGTGGCTTTCCACGTGACCAACCGCTTTTTGAAACTCGCGCCGGTGGTTGAGCAAATCGCCAAGACCTATGATCTGCAAGTCACACTGGTCAGCGACGACGAGACCGGCGGCGACGCCTCGCGCACGGATTGGGTGCTGGTCACGCGCAACAAAGCACTGCTGGCGGATAAGAAAATCAAAGACAACTCCAGTGAAATTTCGCCGATTCCCGGCTTGCGTCTGTGGACCGATGACTTTAATAATCTGGTGCAGATCCTGAAGTAGCGCGCTCTAAATCAGAAAATTAATTTCTTTTAAAATCAAATAGTTATGAGAATTTCCATTTTCCTCATCGCACTGTTTCTGACTGGCTTACCCGCGCTCGCCCAGCCCCTAGCCCACACGGCCAACACGGACGCGCGCGGCCTGCCCACACTGGCGCCGCTGGTCAACGAAGTCACGCCGGCGGTGGTGAACATTTCTGTCGTCACACGCCAGCCGATGGAAAACAATCCGCTGTTTCGTGATCCATTTTTCCGGCGGTTTTTTGGCCTGCCCGATCAACAACAACAGCGCGAACAGGCCGCCGGCTCCGGCGTGATTGTCGATGCCGCGCGTGGTTACGTGCTCACCAACTATCACGTGATCAAGGATGCCGAACGCTCCATTGTCACGTTAAAAGACCGCCGCCAGTTCAACGCCACACTGATCGGCACCGATCCGGGCACCGATATCGCCGTGCTGCAGATCGAAGCACCCAACCTGAGTGCGCTCAAAATCGGCGACTCGGACAACCTGCAAGTCGGCGACTACGTGCTCGCCATCGGCA
>SYEN01000388.1 GCA_005800795.1 Burkholderiales bacterium
AAAGCCCGGCGGCCGCGTGCGCTGGGCGCAGACTACCACCGCGGGTGTCGATGAATCTGTGGGGCCGGAGCTGCGCGCCGCCGAACACGTGACGGTGACCTGCATCAAAGGCCCGCCGGGGCCGATGATGGCGGAGCATGCGGTGCTGCTGATGCTGGCTCTGGCGCGTAACTTTCCGGCGTATATCAGGAATCAGGAAAACCACATCTGGCGGCGCGAAGGGCAGGAGTGGCCGCCGCTGCATCGCCATACGGTGGCGATTTTGGGCATGGGCAGTGCCTGCGGCAATCTGGCGCGGGCGTGCAAAGTGGGCTTTGGCATGACGGTGCTGGGCATGTTCCGCACGCCGCGCGAGCACCCGCATGTGGATCGCGCGTTCGACAAAAGCGAACTGCTCACCGTGTTGCCCGAGGCGGATTTTGTGGTGCTGTGTCTGCCCAACACGCCTGAAACCAAAAAAAATCGACAGTACAGCGCTTAATGCGATGAAGCGTTCGGCGTATCTCATCAACATCTCACGCGGCGCGCTGATTGATGAGGCTGCGCTGGGCAACGCGTTGCGCGCGGGAACCATCGCCGGCGCGGGGCTGGATGTCACGACCGAAGACCCGATCCCCAAGGAAAGTCCGCTGTGGAATTTGCCCAACACCATCATTACCCCGCACATCGCCGTTGAGTCGGTGAAGTTGAGCGACAGCGTGGTGGATTTCTGGTGCGAGAACGTGCGCCGGTTTGCGGAGAACGAACCGTTGTTGGGCGTGATGAACCGGAAAGCCGGTTATTGAGCGAGAGCCGCTGATATGCCCGGCCAAATCACTTGCATACGCGACGGTGTCGTCGCCACCGTATCCATTGATCACGCGGATAAGCTCAACGCGCTCACGGTAGCGATGTGGCAAGACCTCGCGCGCGTGATGCGCGAGCTATCGGCGGACGATGATTTGCGCTGCATTGTGCTGCGCGGTGCGGGCGACAAGGCGTTTGCTGCTGGCGCCGACATTGCCGAATTCGCCACGGTACGCAACACGCGCGAGCATGGCGTCAAATATCACCGCGAGCATGTTTACGGTGCGCTTGCCGCGGTGGCCGAGTGCCGCCATCCGGTGGTGGCGATGATTCACGGCCCCTGCGTGGGTGGCGGGCTGGAAATTGCTTGCCAGTGTGATCTGCGCATCAGTGGCGAATCGGGGCGCTTTGGCGTGCCGATCAACCGGCTGGGGTTTTCAATTGCCTACGACGAACTCGCCGCCGTGTTGCCGGTGGTGGGCCGTGCCGCCGCGCTGGAAATTCTGATCGAAGGCCGCGTGTGGGATGCACGCGAGGCGTTTGCCAAAGGGCTGCTTACGCGTGTGGTGGCGGATGCACAATTGACCCATGAAGTGCACGCAGCCGTTGAGCGCATCACCGCCGGTGCGCCGCTGGTGGCACGTTGGCACAAGCAATTTATTCGCCGCTTGACGGTGCAAGCCGCGCCTTTGACGCCCGCAGAAATCGACGCGAGTTTTGATTACTTCGAGACGACGGATTTCCGCGAAGGTTACGCTGCGTTTATGGCGAAGCGCAAACCGCGCTTTAGTGGGCAGTAGCGCGGCGACCGGGAGCGCGGACGTCTCGTCCGCAGGAAGCGCCGGTGGTGCGGCAAGCAAGTTGCGGGCGACACGCCCGCAATCCCGGTCGGGGTGCCCGCCAGCGTCTTACGCCATACCACGCGGCACTCATACGTAAGTATTTGTTTTGAATCAATATTTTGCTGGTGTATACTTGCGCCCGCCTTTTCCACCGAGAATCCGCTGATGAACTCACTTAAACTCACCGTGCTCGCGACGAGCGCGCTACTGGCCCACGGCGCATTCGCGCAAGAATGGCCAGCCAAGAATCTGACGCTGGTGGTGCCCTTCCCTGCCGGTGGGGGTACGGATGCTTTTGCGCGGCCGTTGTCGGCGATCATGTCCAAGCAACTCGGCAAGCAAATCGTCAATGACAATCGCGGCGGCGCGGGCGGCAACCTGGGCGCGGGTGTGGCGGCGCGCGCGGCGAAGGATGGCTACACGTATTTCATGGGTGCGGTGCATCACGCGATCGCTCCCAGCGTCTACAAAAAACTCGACTACAGTCTGGAAAAGGATTTCGCCCCGCTGGCGGTGGTGGCCGTGGTGCCGCAGGTGATCGTGGTAAGCCCAAAGCGCGTCAAGGAAACCGATCTGGCGTCGTTCATCGCGCACGCGAAAAAGAGCGGTGGAAAACTGAACTACGCCTCGGCCGGCAGCGGCACGTCGCATCATTTGGCGGGCGAGTTGTTCAAGATCGCTGCTGGCGTTGATATCGCGCATATTCCGCACAAAGGTGCCGGGCCTGCGTTGCAGGATCTGCTCAGCGGGCAACAGGTCGATGTGATGTTTGACGGGCTGGGATCATCGGCGGCGCATATCCGCTCGGGACTCATCATGCCGCTGGCAGTGGCCTCAAAAACGCGCACCGCCGCATTCCCGTATGTGCCCACCACAGCCGAAGCAGGTCTGAAGGGTTATGAGGTTTCCACTTGGTACGCGCTGTGGGCCATTGCCGGATCACCGCAGCCGGTCAACGAACGCATGGTGAGCGAAACCGCCAAGGCGCTGGCCTCGGCGGAATTGAAACCGCTGTGGGCCGGGCAAGGCGCGACGCTTGGCCCGGCCAACCCGAAGGACATGGCAGCTTTTGTTACCGCTGAAATCGCCAAGTGGGCGAAAGTGGCAAAGAGCGCAAATATACAAGTCGATTGATTCCCATCCATATACGCAGCGTATAAGAAACCCCAACCGTGTCATTCCCGCGTAGGCAGGAATCCATAACACAGCGCCCCGTGGAGCAGGGTTATGGAATCCTGCCTGCGCGGGAACGACAGTGTTGGTAAATTAACTCTCCCAGTGGTCCGGCAGGCAAAGGAAACTCATGTCAGGCCCCCTATCCCACATCAAAGTTCTCGATCTCTCTCGCGTGCTCGCCGGCCCGTGGTGCGGCCAAAATCTTGCCGACCTCGGCGCGCAAGTCATCAAGGTGGAGCGCCCCGGCAAGGGGGACGATTCGCGCGGTTATGCGCCGCCGTACCTGAAAGATGAAAAGGGCAACGACACCAAAGAGGGTGCGTATTTCTGCGCTGCCAATCGTGGCAAGAAATCCATCACCGTCAACGTCAGCAAGCCCGAGGGTCAGCACCTGATCCGCGAACTCGCGCAGCAGAGCGACGTGCTGATCG
>SYEN01000036.1 GCA_005800795.1 Burkholderiales bacterium
GCGATGTGTTGCGGCTGATGGGTGCGGATTTGCGCCGCGTGCTGGGGGCGAGCGTCAGCAACCGCTTCAAGGCCTTTGGCGCGGGTTTGGGAGTGACCGGGCTGCTGCAAAGCAGTACGGCTACCGCGCTGATCGCCACTTCGTTTGTTGGTTCGGGCCTGATAGCCACCGCGCCCGCACTGGCCATCATGCTGGGCGCCGATGTGGGCACCAGTCTGCTGGCCGTGCTGTTTTCGTTTGATCTGTCGTGGCTGTCGCCACTGCTGATCGTCACCGGCGTCACGCTTTTTCTGTCACGGCAGGGCCGCCGCGCCGGCCACGTGGGACGCATTCTGATTGGTCTCGGCGTGATCATCCTCGCGCTACGGCTGATCGTTGAAGCCACGCAACCGATGCGTCATGCCGAAAGCGTCAAGGTCTTGTTTGCTTCGGTGACGGGCGACATATTTCTCGATTTGCTGCTGGCGGCGCTGCTCACCATTCTGTGCTACTCCAGTCTCGCAGTGGTGCTGCTGGTGGCCGCACTGACGACATCGCTGATGATCGCAACGGATGTAGCACTGTCGTTTGTGTTGGGGGCCAACATCGGCGGCGGCGTGCTGGCGGTGATCGCCACCCTGGGGTCCACACCGGAGGCGCGCCGGGTGGCCATGGGAAACCTGCTGTTCAAGCTCTCCGGTTGCGCGCTGATGCTGCCCCTGCTCTCACCCATCGGCGCCTTCCTGGCCAACTTTGACGCGGCACCGGCACGCCAGGTGATTTACTTTCATGTGCTGTTCAATCTTGTGATCGCGGTGGTGTTTATCTGTTTTACCGAAAGCATCGCCCGTGTGGCGGAGCGCGTACTGCCTTCGCGCGCGCAGCAAGCCAATGGCGGCACGCCGCGTTACCTCGATCCGGTGGCGCTCGATTCGCCGACGCTGGCGATTTCGTGCGCGGCGCGCGAAGTACTGCGGCTGGGCGATCTGGTCGAGAACATGTTGACCGGCGTGCTTGAAGTGCTGCGCAGCAACGATCTCGTGCGTGCAACAGCCATCCGCAAAATGGATGACGATATCGACAGCCTGTATACCGCGATAAAACTTTATCTCACGCAAATCAGTCGCGAGGCGCTGGACGAACGCGAAGGGCGGCGCTGGACAGAGATTATTTCGCTCAACATCAATCTCGAACATGTGGGCGACATCATCGACAAGAATCTGATGGAGCTGGCCGAGAAAAAAGCGCGCCACAACTGGAGCTTTTCGCAAGCGGGCATGGCGGAGATTGCCGATTTGCACGGGCGTGTGGTCGCGAATCTGCAGCTGGGACTCAATATTTTTGTCAATCCGGATGTAAAAAGCGCGCAAAAACTGCTGTCGGAAAAAGACCAGTTTCGCGATCTCGAACGCGCGTATGCGGACAATCATTTGCGCCGGTTGCAGGATCAAACGCTGCAGAGCGTGGAAACCAGCGCGCTGCATCTCGATATCATTCGCGACATGAAGCGCGTCAACTCACATATCTGCGCGGTGGCTTATCCGATACTGGAGCAGGCCGGCATATTGCATTCGAGCCGGCTGCGTATCGCTGAATAGGGAACGGCGATACTTTGTAAGTATTTGTTTTTATTGGGTTTTTTAATTCACCGCAAACAACCGTTTTACACATCACTCGGCTTTGATGCCTGCATCCTTGACGGGTTTGGCGAAGCGCACGGTTTCGCTCTTGATGAATTCCGCGAAGCGTTGCGGCGTGCTGACGAAAGCTTCCACGCCGTTGGCGGCCAGCCGCTTGTTCAGATCGGGCGCGGCCATCGCCTTGTGGATTTCGCCGCTGAGCCGATCCACGATATCGCGCGGCGTAGCAGCGGGCGCGAGTACGCCTGTCCAGAAAGGAATCACGTAGTCCTTCACACCCGCTTCCTTTGACGTGGGCACGTTGGGCAGCAGCGTGACGTGCTTTTCCGCCAGCACCGCCTGCGCGCGCAGGCGATTGGCCTGCACCAGCGGCAGCGCAGTAGTGACTGCCATGATGCCCATATCGACCTCACCGCCCATCAAGGCCACCACTTGCGGGGCAGAACCTTTGTAGGGAATGTGCGTCATGTTCAGCTTGAAGCGGTTCTTCAGCATTTCACCCGCAAGATGGTTGGTGGCGTCCGCGCCGTTGGAGGCAAAGTTGAGTTTGCCGGGCTGGTCGCGCGCAAGCTGGATCAGCTCTTTAAGCGTTTTCGCGGGCACGGAGTTATGCACCACCAGTACGTTCTGGATCGCCGCCACCAGCGACACGGGCGCAAAGTCCCGGATGGGATCGTAATTGAGTTTGGCGTACAGCGCGGGGCTGACTGTCAGTATGGGCGCGGTGAAGGTGATGACATAACCGTCGGGCGCAGCCTTTGATCCGAGTTCGAGTCCCAGATTGCCGCCCGCGCCGGTACGATTGTCGGGAATCACGGATTGCCCCAACTGCTCGGACAGCTTTTGTGAAAGCGCACGCGCCGTGAAATCGGTCGAGCCGCCCGCCGCGAAGGGCAGAATCATGCGTATCGGCTTCACGGGATAGGTTTGCGCGAAAGCGCCGCCCGCCGGCAACAGTGCCGCGAAGGCCGCAATGCCGCAGGCCAGCACGCGGGTCATCGTGTGTTGCAAGATTCCTTCCCGTCACAGTAAGCGTAGTAAGCAAGCATATTCAGCGGCAGCGCACGGGTCAACTCGTGGCGGTGGCAAACGGCGTTTGTCCTTGCAAAAGCAGTGGCGGGCCGCGTTACAATGCCTCATCAAACTTTGCCGGGAGGGCGCATGTTCGAATATTTCCCGAATAACTATACGTGGAGCCTCGCGGTGATGTCCGCGCTGAATCGCGGCGGGCAGATGTCGGAAATTGATGAAGCCTGCCGGCCCTTAAAGGACATCGCAGGGATCAAGGCGCTAGCGGGTGATCCCACGCAGCAGCGCGCGTGGTTCGAGAGCTGGATGAAAGTGGCGGAGCGCGTGCAGCGGCTGGGCGAGGCGGATGAAGCCGCCGGGCATCCGTTGTCGGCGGGCCGCAAATTTTTGCGCGCGGGGCTTTATTACCTGCTGGCCGAGCGCATGCCCAGCCACAAAGACCCGCGCCGGCTGGATGCCTACCAGCGCGGCATTAATCTTTACAAGCGGGGATTGATCTGCCGCAAAGAGCCGGTGGAGTTTGTCGACGTGCCGTATACCGATGCGCGCGGCACACACAAGCTGCCGGCGTTTTTCATGACAGCGCCCGGCGCGGGCAAGGATGGCAAATCACCGTGTGTGGTGCATTTTGATGGCCTTGATGTCACCAAGGAAATTATTTACGCGGCGGTGGGCGACGAATTTCGCCGGCGCGGCGTGTCGCTGCTGATTGTCGATCATCCCGGCGTGGGTGCGGCGCTGCGGCTGCAAGGGCTGCCCAGCGGACCGGACACCGAAAAGCCCGCGGGCGCGAGCATTGATTATCTGGAAACGCGTCCAGACGTAGACCCCAAGCGCATCGGCATCATGGCGCTGTCGCTCGGCGGCTACTACGCACCGCGCGCAGCGGCGTTCGAGAAGCGCTTTGCCTGCACAGTGGCATGGGGCGCCATCTACGACTATCACGCCTGTGTGAATGACCGCATCGGCGGGCGCGGCGAGCCGTCGGTGCCGGGTTACGCCGAGCATGTGAACTGGGTATTCGGCTGCGACAAAATCGAAGACACGTTAAAGATCGTGAAGCAGATGACGCTCGAAGGCGTGGCCGATAAAATTACCTGCCCGTTGCTGATTGTGCATGGCGAGAACGACCGGCAAGTGCCGCTGTGGCATGCGCAGAAAACCTACGACGCGGCAGTGAACAGTCCGGGCCGTGAACTCAAAATCTGCTATCTTGCCGACGGCGGCGCAGAGCATTGCGGCGCCGACAACGGCCCGCTGGTGGTGGATTACATGACCGACTGGGTGGCGGAGAAGTTGGGCGGGCATGTGGATGGGGTTTGACGTTCAAGGGCTTTTTAACCACAGATAAACACAGATGAACACAGATAAAGCCCAAGCGCAGCTATCTGTGTTCATCTATGTTTATCTGTGGTTAGATATTTAATAAGGGGCTTGTAAATGAATCATCCACAAACCGCATCCATGCACGAACGAGTCAGTGCCGAAGAATGGGAAGCCCGTGTCAATCTCGCGGCGTGTTACCGCTTTGCCGCGTATTTCCGCATGACCGCTCTGATTTACCCCCACATCTCGGCACGCGTGCCGGGGCCGGAGCA
>SYEN01000389.1 GCA_005800795.1 Burkholderiales bacterium
ATCAAGCTGCCTGCGATGGCCAGGTCATTGAGTGCCCTGATGCTAAATGCGAACCTCAGTTTGCCGTCTGTTAAGCGCTCAATAATATGCATTCCAGTTTCCTCAATGCCAAACAACTGGCCTTGAATCGCGTGTTCGCTATGAATTTCCAGACGACCACCATGCGCTACCAATATCGTGTTCTTACCGGGCTTAATCGCAACCTTCTGCAAGAATCCTACAATTGGATCAGGTACTGCAAATTTCTCGTTGTACGAATAGACCAGGGATAATGAATTCTCGACGTCATGTCCTCCGAACGCCAACGCCGCAGTTTGTCTTGCTCGGCAACTGGGGCTGGAAAAAACATCACCGACGGGAATGCCAATTCTTTCAAATACTTTCCCTAACAACTTGGCCTCTTCTTCTCCCATGTCCGACAAACATACGCCTTTACGAAAACTGGTCTGGCTCGCATCCTCGATTTTGTTAACAAACTGGTGAATATCAAAAGCAATGTCCTGCGGCCACTTTTCTCGATGTGCGTGACGAATAAAGATGATGTAGCCGCCCTTCTTGAGCTGGTCAATCCACCCCGCCGTGCTCTCTAATCGCTTTCGATTTATACGTGTGGCTGGTGATGCGGTAATTAGCTTTTCAAGCTGACCCGTCAGGTTCTGCCCAAACGGCCAACCAGCGCTGCGGTGTTGGTACGCGCCAAATATGAATGAACAAATCATCAGGGTCAACACCGCGAGTAGTTTGATTCGCATCGCTATTCTCCCAAAAATCAACAATTTTCACTGCTGTCCAAGATAGCCGAAGCCGACAGGGTTGTTGTCTCTGAAGAAACTGGTTTTTACCAGCCGACAGGTACCGGAGTCGATTTGATTTTAAGTTTTGCATTTTCACCTCCTAAATCGCCAATACCATCTGTTCATTTGCATCCACGAGGAGCACGGGGTCAGGTCTATTAGGAGCACGGGGTCATAGAGCACGGGGTCAGGTCTATCAAGATAGCACAAGGAGCACGGGGTCAGATCCACAAGGAGCACGGGGTCAGGTCTATCAAGATAGCACACAGCCGGCAATAACCACAGCCACCGGCCTTTCGATCTCGCGCGTTGATCGATTGATTGCGGGGCACAAAGCAAATGGAAAGACCTGCAACCAACGTTCGCCCGCGCTCATTCCCTGTAAAGTTATGATTCCATTGTCACTGCGGGCCACAAACGCAGCCCCACCATCGGCGACCCGGGCGCGTGCGTGAGTTGCGGACGCACCCGTCCCATCCAGGTATCGGGTTTGTGCGCATCGGCTTCGTGCGGTGCGAAGTGTTGCTCACGCGCAGCCAACGATGCAAACTCATGAAGGATCGCGTGTTTTTGTGCGCCCACGCTCACCAGCATCTTGCGCGCGCCGATACAGCCGGGCAACCGCGCCAGCAACGGAAAACGCTCCTGCGCATACCAGGCGCCGAGATCATCGTCCACGGCACTGTTGCCGGTGGTGTAGCAGCCAAACTGCACAACAGTGCCCGCCGTCAGCCCTGGCCCACGTTGCGCGATGTGCGGTCCATCCACCCGCGATTCCTCGGCGAGGATGCAGCTTTGCGCCTGCTGGCGCATGCTGATCATGCGCCGGGTTTGCGCGCTTTGTTTTAGCGCCAGTTGCGCGGGGCTCGGATTAAGAAAAACCGCCGTGCTACTGGCGGCGAACAGCGCGAGGCAGGTACGTCCATCACCCCCTTGCAAGGCGTAATGCGCGGCCCACAGGTAACCAGGCCGCGCCAGCTTTTCGGGGATATGCACGCCGTGAAACCACGCCAGATACTCCTCGCGTTGCGCGTCAGCTATGTCATACCAGAGGGCCCACAAGCCACGATCCATGATGATGCTCTCGTATCAACCGGCGTGCATTATCAGCCGGACGTTGCCGCAATTCAAATTGTTTGCCGATCACACGCCCGTGCCCGCGCATGGGATACACTGTATGTTCTCTAGCAGATCAATTGCCTCATGATGCGCCCCCTCCACAACTCCATTCGCCGTGTCTACCTGGCCACGGGGCTCGCCGTGCTCTGCGCCATTGCTGGTCACGCACAGGCACAGGCCGCGGCATTTCCCAACAAGCCGCTGCGTATCATCGTCGGCTTTCCGCCGGGCAGTTCAACCGATTCCATCGCGCGCGCTTCGGCGGATCATTTGCGCCTCAAACTCGGGCAGCCGGTGGTGGTTGACAATCGTCCCGGCGCGAACGGCGTTTTGGCGGCCACCGAGGCGGCACGTGCGGCGGCCGATGGTTACACCCTGCTGGCGACGAACTCCAGCGGCATTACCGTCAACCCCCAGCTCTACAAGAAGATCACCTATCAGCCGGAGCGCGATTTCACCGCGTTGACTATGTCTGTGTCGGCGCCGTTCATCCTGACGATCAACCCGTCCAGCGAGCGAACTGGCGCGGTGCATACGGTCGCCGATTGGGTGGCGCTCGCGCGCGGCCTGGCCAATTGACGTACGGCTCCGCGGGAGCGGGCAACCTCGGCCACCTCGGCTTCGAGATGATCAACAATCGCACGGGCACACGCACGGTACACGTGCCCTACAAGGGCGGCTCCGCCGCGCATCTCGCACTGCTCGCGCGCGAGGTTGACGCGCACCTCGCCACGCCGTCCGCAGTGCCCACCATCAAGTCGGGCAAGTTACGGGCGCTGGCGGTCACCAGCGCCCGGCGCTGGCCCGAACTGCCGGACACGCCAACCATGATCGATGCGGGTTTCGCCCACTTCGACGTGCCATTCTGGCTGGGACTGATGGCACCGGCACAAACACCGCCCGCGGTCGTTCAAATCCTTTATGGCGCGCTGGCCACGATGCGCGACGATGCCAACGCGTCACGCCTGTTACGCGTGCAGGGCGCTATAGAGCTGATGGAGCCAAAAGCCTTCGCCGCACGCATACGTGCCGAGACCGCGGCGTGGGGCGAGGTGATCAAGCGGGAAAACATTCAGGTCGACTAGCCTGCCTTCAGGTTGGCGGCTTTGACCGCCGGGCCAAACAGGTCGAATTCCTTGCGGATGAATTGTGCAAAGTCCCGCGGTGTATTGACGACAACCTCCGCGCCCTGACGCGTCATTTGCTCGCGAAACGCGGGTAATGCGGTGACTTTGACGAGTGTGGTGTGCAACTGGCTCAGGACATGAGCGGGTACTGCACGCGGCGCGATCAGGCCATTCCAACCGCTCGATTCAAAATTAAAACCCTGCTCAACGAAGGTGGGTATCTCGGGCAAATCCGGCGCGCGTTTGCGCGCGCTCAGAGCCAGCGCCTTCAAGCGCCCCGATTTGATATGGCCAACGGTGGCGGGCAGCGGCGTCACACTGAATTGCGCTTCGTTGCCCAGTACCGCCGACACCGATGCACCCGCACCCTTGTACGGCACATGCAACACGTCAATGCCGGCCAGTTGCGCAAACATCACACCGGCAAGATGGCTTTGCGAACCCGGCCCTGCTGAGGCCATATTGATCTGCCCCGCGCGAGCCTTGGCCAGCGCGACAAACTCTTTCGGGTTACCCGCGGCCAGCGCGGGATGCGCGATAAACACGTTGTAGGTGACGCCAAACAGCGAAATCGGCGCGAAATCCTTAAAGGTGTCATAAGCGAGTTTTCGCTGCACATGCGGCGCGATCACCTGCGCGGTGGCCATGGCGATCAGGGTGTGGCCGTCGGGCGCCGCCGCAGCCCCGATCTCCATGCCGATGATGCCGCCTACCCCGGCCCGGTTGTCGACCACCATCTGCTGGCCCAGCGCATCGCCCATGAAATTCGCCAGCACACGGCTCAAGGTGTCGTTGGAACTCCCGGCCTGTTGCGGCACGATAAGCCGGATGGGTTTGGTGGGGTACTGCGCCGTGGCGGCGAACGGCAGACTCATACTGACCACCAGTAGTGCGACATGACGAATGCTCAACGTAACACTCCCTTCTTCGCGTGTATCCCCGCTGCAACATGCCGGTTGACGGCGGCGGCGGCAACATGCAGGCTAGCATCAATTGCTACTCACTAAAAGGACTACTGCTCATGGCCAGGCTCAGTTACGTTAATCCCGATACGATCAACGATCCGGAGGTACGCGAATGGCTTGAGGAAGCCCGGCGTGATGGCCGCCCCGGCCCCGAAAATCAGGCGATCCGTGCGCATCAACCGGATGTGATGCGCTCGTTCACGCTCACCCGCAAGATGCTGTTTGACGGCAACGCAGGCGTGCTCGAACATGAGCTGAAAGAAATCACCCGTTCGTATATCGCCTTCACCATTGAATGCGGCTATTGAAGCAACCAGGGTTCCGCGCGGTCCGCGCGGGAAGCTGGCAGCAAGATGTCGGAATTGATGGCCTACGAACAATCCGAAAAATTCACCCATCGCGAGAAGGTAGCGCTGCGTTACGCGGATGCAATCATGTACGACCCCGCGCAAGCCGACGACAAACTGTGGGGTGAACTCAAGGCGGAATTCAGCGAAGCCGAGATCGTGGAACTCGGTTACTGGATCGGCTTTACCTTTGGCGGCCAACGCTGGCTGAAAACGCTGTCCACGCGCCAGGGCGAGTTCGAGGCGTCGATTGCCTCACGCAAGGCATCAGCGGCGTAACCCATCTCGACCGGGGCATGAAGGAACCATAAGGCGTCTCGGTAGGTGTCTGGCTCGAATTAAACCTGGCGATCCGTAAGTATTTGTTTTAATTGATTATTTAAGAAATCGATTCAGGGCATTGGCGAACGGTCTGTTCAAGTCATGACAACCTGCTCCGACGACGGCCCGCATACCGCGCTCTAGCAGCCTGTCGGACTTGAGTTGACTTTAAAAGTCATAGGGACCATGGAAATTGAATGGAACAGGGAAATTGGGGATTTGGATAGTCTGTGCGCACGATATTGTGCCGGCGCAGGTGTCCCTGATCGTCTATCCCGCC
>SYEN01000390.1 GCA_005800795.1 Burkholderiales bacterium
GATCGTCGACCGGCGCGAGATGCGCGACAAGCTCGCGCATCTGCTGACGCTGCTATTGCGGCTGCCGGCAGCTGCGTAAAAAATCAATAAAAACAAATACTTACGATTAGTATCGTCATGACGCCGAGTGCCCTGCCTGATACGCTGCATGGCTGGCTGGCGCACATCGAGCGCGTGCATCCACAAAGCATTGCGATGGGGCTGGATCGCGTGCGCGCGGTCGGCGATGCAATGCAACTGGCGCCAGCCTGCCCGGTCATCATGGTCGGCGGCACCAACGGCAAGGGTTCGGCGTGCATGATGCTCGAAGCGATTTTGCATCACGCCGGCTATAAGGTGGGCTGCTATACCTCGCCGCATTTGTTGCGTTACAACGAGCGCGTGCGCATTGCGCGTGCCGAGGCCGATGACGCCGCGCTGGCGCGGGCGTTCGCAGTGGTTGAGGCCGCGCGGGCGCGGGTGGATGTGCCGCTCACCTACTTTGAATTCGGCACATTGGCGGCGATGGCGTTGTTCCTTGAGGCAAAGCTGGATGTGGTGATACTGGAAGTCGGCCTCGGCGGAAGGCTCGATGCGGTCAATGTGTTTGAGCCGGATTGTGCGATGGTGATGAGTGTGGCTCTGGATCACATGGATTATCTGGGCGATACGCGCGAGAAAATCGGTTTTGAGAAGGCCGGCATTTTTCGCGCGGGCAAGCCGGCGATTTATGCAGAGGCGGAGCCGCCACAAACGCTGCTGGATCATGCGGCGAAAATCGGAGCGAGGTTGCTGTTGCGCGGGCGTGATTTCGATGTCAAACCAGCGGCGAATCATTGGGGCTATCAAGGTCCCGGTGGCGCGCGTCACGCCTTGCCGTGGCCCGCACTGCGCGGCGCCTATCAATTGGGCAATGCGGCGGCGTGCATTGCCGCGTTGGATACTTTGCGCGACCGCCTGCCGGTGACGATGAACGATATCCGCAGCGGTTTGTTGACGGTGGAAAACCCCGGCCGTTTTCAGGTGCTGCCTGGACAGCCCACGATCATTCTGGACGTTGCGCACAATCCGCACGCGGCGCAGGCGCTGGCGGGCAGTCTGAAAAGCTTGCCGCGTGGCGGACGCACGCTGGCGGTATTCGCGATGCTGGGGGACAAGGATGCCACCAGTGTCATTGCGATGCTCAAGCCGCTGGTGACGCAGTGGTTTGCTGCGGGTATTGATGGGCCGCGTGGCGCCACTGCTGAATCGATGGCACAAAAACTCGCTGCGGCGGGCATCACGGCGGTGACGGCTTTTGAGCATGTCGAGTCGGCGCTGAAGGCGGCGCGCGAGACAGCAAGCGTTGATGATAAAATTGTCGTATTCGGATCGTTTCATACCGTATCCGAGGCGATGCAGGCAATGAAGCCGAACCAGATCAATCCGGCACCGTAAATGCGTTCACCGAAAGCCGCAGCGTAATGGCGAAACCCGTCAGCGAAGAAGAACTGCAACTCCAGAAGCGTGCGCGCCGGCGTCTCATCGGCGCGATTGTGCTGGTGGCCGCGATTGCTGCGGTGTTGCCGATGGTGCTTGATTCCGAGCCCAAAGCGACGTCGCAGGAGGTCAACATTCAAATTCCATCGCCCGACGCGAAGGGTGGTTTTACGGCTAAAGGCGTGCCTGCGCCTGGTGCCAAGATCGCGGCAAAAGCCGATGCGAAAAGTGACATTAAGGGTGACGTGAAGGGTGATGTGACGGAGCCTGCTGTTGCGCCCGCTGCCGAGGCGAAGGCTGCTGCGCCAGCCGCTGACACGAAGCCCGCCGCAGAAAAGCCGCCGGCCAAGGCAGCGGAAAAAGCGTCGGATAAATCAGCTGAGAAAGCCGTGGCGAAGGCGCCTGAGAAAGCCCCGGAAAAAGCAGCGCCGCTCAAGCCGGGTCCTGGCACATTTTTCATTCAGGTGACGGCGCTGGCGGATACCGAGAAGGTCAAGCAGGTGCAGCAGCAAATTGCCGAGGCAGGCTTGCGCTCGTACACCGAAGTGGTGGCGGCTGGTGCGGGTAAGGTCACACGCGTACGCGCGGGCCCTTTTGCCACGCGCGAAGAGGCCGAGCAGGCTCGCGCAAAGCTGGCGACGGCTGGCTTGGAAGGCAAAGTCGCTTCGCAGTAAGTATTTGATTTAATTGAATAATATATTTCCTGCTGGAACTTGCTCCAACTCACTGTCCGATGTGCCGGCGCGGGTAGAGGCTGCTGTCCTCCTTGGAATTTCGTGTATGCCTCAGCGTGAAACGCTTGCGTCGCCATGACGCTGTTTGATCATGCAGTGCTGACCATCACCGGTTTTTCGGTGCTGACGGGATTGCTGCGGGGTTTCACGCGCGAAGTGATTGCGTTGGCCAGCTGGGTGGTCGCGTTTTTTGCCGCCAGTGCTTTTGGCGGCGACGCCGCGACGTTGTTGGCGGGGCAGATTCCGGACGAAAGCTGGCGCGTTCTGGCCGCTTTTTTGGCGGTATTCTTCGCGGCACTGATTGTCATGAGTGTCATCGCGCTGCTGGTGTCGAAGCTTGTGAACAGCGCGGGACTGGGTTTCGAGGACCGAATGCTCGGTGGACTATTCGGTCTGGCGCGCGGCTTATTGGTGGTGCTGGTGCTGGTGTTGGTGGCAGGCTTGACCGCGTTGCCGCGCCAGACGGTATGGAAAGATGCTATGCTCGCCGCGCCTTTGGAAAAGCTCGCGGTCATTGTCAAGCAGTGGCTGCCGCAAGACTGGGCAAAATACATCTCGTACAGTTGACGTAAGCTGTAACAGCAGACGCAATAGCAGACGTAACAGCAACAAGGGCCAGGCGATGTGCGGAATTCTCGGTGTCGTGGCAAGAACGCCGGTAAACCAGCTGCTCTATGATGGGCTGCTGGTGCTGCAACATCGCGGCCAGGATGCGGCAGGCATCGTCACTGCCGATGGAGCCAACTTTCATTCGCATCGCGGCATGGGCATGGTGCGCGACGTGTTCCGCACGCGCAACATGCGTGCGTTGTCGGGCACCGCGGGCATCGGGCACACGCGCTACCCCACGGCGGGCAACGCGTCGTCGGTTGCGGAATCGCAGCCGTTCTACGTGAATTCGCCTTTCGGCATCGTGCTCGGCCACAACGGCAATTTGACCAACACCGAGCAACTCAAGGTCGATTTGTTCCGCTCCGATTTGCGCCACGTGAATACCGGCTCGGATTCGGAAGTGCTGCTCAATGTGCTGGCGCACGAGTTGCAGAACAACGCCACCAACTACAAGCTCGATCCGGCGACGATATTCGCGGCGGTGTCGGGCGTGCACCGGCGTTGTCAGGGCGCGTACTCGGTAGTGGCGATGATCGCGGGTTACGGCATGCTGGCGTTTCGTGATCCGTTTGGGATCCGTCCGCTGATTTTTGGCCGGATTGAAACCGACAACGGCTTTGAATACATGGTGTCGTCGGAAAGCGTCGCGCTTGATGCGCTGGGTTACGAGGTGGTGCGCGACGTGGCACCGGGCGAGGCGATATTTATCGACATGGATGGCAAGTTTTACAGTCACCAGTGCGCGCCCAAAGCGGTGCTCACGCCCTGCATTTTCGAATATGTGTATCTGGCGCGGCCCGATTCCGTGATAGACGGCATTTCAGTCTACGAAGCGCGGCTGCGCATGGGAGAAAGCCTGGCTGAAAAAATCAAGCGTCAGCATGCCAATCTGGATATCGACGTGGTGATTCCGATACCGGATTCCAGCCGCCCGGCGGCAATGCAATTGTCCAAGCATCTGGATTTGCCGTACCGCGAAGGCTTTATCAAGAATCGCTATATCGGCCGAACGTTCATCATGCCGGGACAGGCAGTACGCCGCAAATCAGTACGGCAAAAGTTGAACGCGATAGATATGGAGTTTCGCGGCAAGAACGTGTTGATCGTCGACGATTCCATTGTGCGCGGTACGACCAGCAGCGAAATCGTACAGATGGCGCGCGAGTCCGGCGCGCGTAAGGTGTATTTTGCATCTGCAGCACCGCCAGTACGTTTCCCCAACGTGTACGGCATTGACATGCCCACGCGTGAAGAGCTGATTGCCAGTGATCGCAGCGATGAAGAAATCGCGCGTGAAATCGGCTGCGACCAATTGATTTATCAGGATCTCTCGGCGCTGCTTGATGACGTGCGCAGCGTCAATCCCGCGGTGAAGAATTTTGAGTCGTCGTGCTTCGACGGCAAATATGTGACAGGCGATATCACGCAAGCGTATCTGGACGGTGTCGAGCAGGAGCGCCGCGACAGCAGCAAACGGGCGCGTGATTCGGCTGCACGGCAATTGGCGCTGGAATTGGAAACTTCTGAATAATCAAATAGTTACGTTGCGGCCACGGTGACGCATGTATGACGTTCAGGCATTTCGTGAAACGCGCACCGAGGTCATGCATGCGCTGATTCGCGCGCACCCCCTGGCTACCCTGGTGGTTATGACTGGGCAGGGGCTTGAAGCCAATCACGTTCCGTTGCTGATGGGTGCCTCTTTGGCACACGATGGTTCACCTGACCTGGGCACACTGTGCGGTCACGTGGCGCGAGCCAATCCGTTGTGGCGCACATTCAAGGCGGATTGCGAGGCGCTGGCCGTGTTCCAGGGGCCGCAAGGGTATGTGACGCCGTCGTGGTATCCCTCGAAAGCAGAGCATGGCAAAGTGGTGCC
>SYEN01000391.1 GCA_005800795.1 Burkholderiales bacterium
ACATGCTTAGCCTGGTTATTTGGGTTTCGCCTCGCGTCCGCCAACCGGCAGGCTGACGCTTAGCCAGCCGCTTCGACGGATCCACGCGGCAAAGCGGCCATACCGCGCAGAGAGGCTGATGTAAATGACACTGCACCGGGCGGCAAACTTGCGTCTGCTTACCCGGCCTGACCCATCAGCAGATCAGTGCAGCGTCTAGCCGGTATTAGGCGGCTAGAGAATAACGCTCGTCGTTGGCGTGTATAGAATTTCCAGCGGATTTACAAGGTGACTGGACCTTGGCATGCCCTGTGCTGCTTTGTAACCCACGTCGAAGCCAAGTCGCCCCCGGTATCAATTGCTACATTTTCATTATCTCATATGAGACTGGCGGGATAGGGTTTCAATGGGTACCCGGAGCGATGGTCCGTTTAAAATAAAACATCAAATAAATCACATACTTATAAAATTCTTCTGTGTAAGCTACAAACAATTCAAAACCGCCAAAGGTGACTCGACCACGGCGTGAGCACCCCACGCGTCCGGATTGCTGCCATTCAGATAGCCATAGCGCACGGCGACGGTTTTCATACCGGCGGCAAGACCGGCCTGAATATCGCGCTCGTCGTCGCCGACGTAAAGGCAGTGTCCGGGCGCGATGCCGATAGCCTTGGCCGCCGCGTAGAGCGGTTCTGGATGCGGTTTCATCTTGCCAGTGGTGTCGCCGCCGATGATGCATGCGGCACGCGTGCCATAGCCCAGCAGCCGCATCAGCGGCAGAGCGAAGCGTTCGGCCTTGTTGGTGACAATGCCCCAGGTAATTGCGCGGGCTTCCAGCTTGTCAACCAGTGCCGCCATGCCGTCGAACAGGCGTGTTTCACGGCACAGATTGGCCTCGTACAGATTCAGGAAGTCCTCGCGCATCGCCGGGAAGTCCGCGTGTGCGGGTGTAATGCCGAAGCCGGCGCCGAGCAGGCCGCGCGCGCCCGACGACGTTACCGGGCGTGTTTTTTCTTCGGGCACTGGTGGCAAGTTGCGCGCTTTGCGCATGAGGTTCACTGCGTAGCATAAGTCGGGCGCGGTGTCGGCGAAGGTGCCGTCGAGGTCGAACAATACGGCTTTGATCATTTTTCGTGAGGTGTCAGGCGAGAGGCACAGGCGGCGGCATACGGCAATTTTCGCATCGCGCTTTACGCTTTCGACGTATGCAAAATGTAATTCACCGAAGCATTGGTGCCGAGAGAATAACGCTGGTTAAACGGGTTGTACGTCATGCCGGTCAAGCCGCCAAGGGTGAGCTGTGCGCGGCGGCACATCGTGGCGAGCTCGGAGGGTTTAATGAACCGGGCGTAGTCGTGCGTGCCACGCGGTAATAGGCGCAGCATGTATTCTGCGCCGATCACGGCGAAAAGGTACGACTTGGGATTGCGATTGATGGTGGAAAAGAAAACATGGCCACCGGGTTTGACCAGTGCTGCGCAGGCGGCTACCGTGGCAGCGGGGTCGGGCACGTGTTCGAGCATGTCCATGCAGGTCACAGCGTCGAATGACGCGGGGCATTCGTGCGCAAGGTCTTCGGCGGCAATCTTGCGATAAGTGACCTGCAGACCGCTTTCCAGCAAGTGCAGTTCGGCCACCTTTAGCGGCTTATCGGCGAGATCGATACCGGTGACGATGGCTCCGCGCGCGGCCATGCTTTCGGCCAGAATCCCGCCGCCACAACCTACGTCAAGTATTTGTTTTTGTTGAAGTTTTACGATGTTGTCGATGTAGTCCAGACGCAGCGGATTAATCTCGTGCAGCGGTTTGAACTCGCTTTTTGGGTCCCACCAGCGATGGGCGAGTTCGCTGAATTTTTCCAGCTCCAGCGGATCAGCGTTGCTCATAGTGGTGATTGCGCGATTTTATTGCGCCAAAAGGTTGCGCGCGCGGTGATGTCAGCGGCATCCAAGCCAGTGAGCTGGCCATTGCGCACGCGCGGTACGCCGTCCACCCACACGTCGCTGACATGTTCTCGCCCGGCGGCGTAAGCGATGTGTGACAACGGTTGATACACCGGCGCGAGTTCCGGCGCGGCAAGGCTGATGGCGGTAATGTCGGCGCGCTTGCCTTTTTCCAGCGAACCGATTTTCTTGTCGAGGCCGAGCGCGCGCGCGGCATTGATGGTGGCCATTTCCAGCGCCTGGCGCGCGGGCAGCGCTGCGGCATTGCCCGCGCCCAGTTTGCCGAGCAGCGCTGCGATACGCAATTCGGACAGCATATCCAGACGATTGTTGCTGGCGGCGCTGTCGGTGCCAATGCCAACGTTCACGCCGGCTTGTGTGAGGGCGTGAATGGGGGCGAGTCCGCTGGCGAGTTTCAAATTCGACGTGGGGCAGTGCGCGACATGACAGCCGTATTCGGCGAGCAGTGCGATTTCGTCCGGCATGAGGTGAACGGCATGCACGGCAATCAGGTTGGGGCCGAGCAGTCCGAGATTTTTCAGGCGCGTAATCGGGCGTATGCCATGTACTTTGAGGCTGTCGCGGATTTCATCCTGCGTTTCGTGCAAATGCGTGTGCACCGGCGCATCGAGTTCGGCGGCGTAGACGGCAATGCGCTCGAAGGTGGCGTCGCTCACGGTATACGGTGCGTGTGGAGCCAGGCAGAACGTGAGCAGATTTTCATCGCGCAGGCTGTCTCGCAACGCCACGCCCTTGGTCAGATAATCAGTGGCGTCACTGGCGTAGGCCGATGGAAATTCCACGGCGATCATGCCGATGGCCGCGCGCATGCCGGCCTGCAGCGC
>SYEN01000392.1 GCA_005800795.1 Burkholderiales bacterium
CTTTGTTGGGTGCTGCAACTGGCGTCGATTTTGGCTGGCGTACGCAGAACGCAGTGCCATAAAAATATCAAATAAAACAATGACTTAGGAAGGGACTGAACAGGGCGTTTCTTCAGCCGAGGTAGTGTATTTCCACACTCGGCCTGCCGCCACGCGTGTCCGCATAAATCATCGAATACTCCGGCACTTCCAGCCACGTCGAGGTGTCGCGCGTCAGCGGTTCCGAAGCGATCATGATAGCGTCGGCGGTGTCTGCGCCGCCGGTCATTTTCCACTCACCGTCATGGAACCCGTATTCACGACCGGAGGTGTACCACAAGCTCAGAAAACTCAGGTTCGCCTCGTGTACTTTGGCCGGGTCTTCGGTACGGTAGCAGCCAAAGTCAAAACAATAGCGCACGGCCGCCAGTTGCTCACCGGTGGTGATAAAGAGATTCACCGATGACGAGACATTGATGCCGAGTTGCGCGCGCGTGTCTCGGATGATCATCAGCGTTTGATCGACGCCGCGCACTAACTCCGCCGCGCTGCACTGGCGCGTGGGGTCTTCGAGCTGCGATGCAAGCAGGGCGTAAATCCATTCGCTGTCCGTGGTGCCGCTGATGCGCATGGCGATATCCGGCTTGAGGTGTTGCAACAGCAGCGGCTTCATGTCACGCATATGCGCAAGATCGCCATTGTGCGCCAGCGCGAGCTTGAACCCCGGGTATTGAAACGGATGCACGTTTTGCAGCGAGATTTCGGCGTCGGTCGAATAGGCCACGCCGCGCACATGCGCGAGCAGACAGGTGGCACGAATTTTTTCCGCCAGCGCCTTGAGATTGCGGTCGAACACCGGCAGCGATGTCGAGGCATAGCTGAAAGGCTTTTCCGCGTCGAACGAATGCCGGTCCCACGCGCGCATGCCGAAGCCCGCCAGATTCAGCATGTGCAGCATCTTGGGCATGTACGATTGGCGGATTAACGCGCTGTCGGATTGATACAACAGCGTGTCGAGAAGCACGGGTTGGCCGAGGTAGGCGAGGGCGCGGCACATGGCGGTTGATTGGCGGAATGAGAGTTGCTATGCCGGCTTATACTACGCGAATCCTGATTACCGTGAGTTTGCCGCGAGTGTATCGAAAAGGTGCAATGAACCCATCGCCTGCGTATGCCGTAAAGCCCGTGCCGTGGGCGGTGCACGCCGCCGACTTGCAGGCGATTCGCCGCGCGGTGTTCGTGGTTGAACAACGCGTGCCCGAAGAAGAAGAATGGGACGACAACGATGCCGTGTGCCAGCATGTGTTGGCGCTGGCGGGAAGCCTGCCGATTGGCACCGGCCGCCTGCTGCCGGACGGCCAGGTGGGCCGCATGGCGGTGCTCAAAGACTGGCGCGGACGCGGTGTGGGACGCGCGATGTTGACGCTTCTGCTCGCTCTCGCGCGCCAGTCGGGTTTCACTACCGTGGTGCTGCACGCTCAAACCCACGCGCTAAATTTCTATATAAAACAAGGACTTAGCGCAGAAGGTCCGGAATTTATGGAGGCTGGCATACCCCACCAGTTGATGCGAATCAGGCTGTAACGGCAGCTTGCCGGGTCAGGCTGAAACGCCGCGCGACTTCCCCATGGAACACGCCATGGCCACCGAAGCTGCGCTCGGCGTACGTCACACCGCCGAGCTTGTCGACAATAATGACGGTGGAGGCACGCGTGCCGTAGCGGTCGTCGCGCGCGATGAATTTCGGGCCGAGCTGTTTTTCGCGCACGATGCCAATGCCGGTGTCGGGCAATTGATTTGCCGGTGCTACGCTGCGATCAGCGAGCAGGTCGAATAATTTTTCCGCCAGCGTGGAGGCATCAGCGGCAGAGTCAGCGCTTGCCTCAAGCAGCGCCGTGAGTTCTGCGCAACCGTCGACCACTTTGGGCCATGGCGTGTCCAGCAAATGATTGCTCAAGCCATGTACGCCCGGCGCGACAAATTCCAGGCCCTTGCCGTAATTCGAAAAATACCACAACGCGTTCAGATCGCCAGCCAGTGTGCTGAAACCCGCATATTCTTTTTGACGGGCGGCGACGCTTTCCAGATACGCACGAGCATCGAGATCGCCGGTGAGAAATGTGCCCGCAATTTCACCACGAGAACGTGGTGCGGCACCTCTGCCGTTGGGATAACCATCGCGAAAATTGGTGATCGCCGCGAAACGCCCTTGGCGTGTGAGACCCATCCACGTGCCGCCCATGTCGAGATCGCGACCTGCGTAAAGGCCGGGGTGATCGCGCCAGAATGAGGCCGAAGCTGTAGGCCGTGCGTAGGCCTCGTCGCGATTCGCGGCAACCACCAGCGGGTAACGCCGGTTGGCTTTAAAAGCAAATAAAATCAGACACATAGCGTTATTGTATTGTTTATTTTGTGGTCTATTTTATGGTAATTAGGGCGAAACGTAACCAAAGTAGAGTTTCAAGAAAAGCTTAAAAACGTTGTCGTTGCGGTGATTGTATCGGTATTCGATTTCCTTCAGA
>SYEN01000393.1 GCA_005800795.1 Burkholderiales bacterium
GCGGCTTGCCTTGTTCCAGCGTCATCAACAGGGCCAAGTCTTCGGTGTTGGCGACCATCAGCTCGAACCATTTGCGCAACATCGCGGCGCGCTCCTTGGCGGTTCTGGCGCGCCACAATTTGAACGCCTCGTGGGCGGTCTCGATCGCGCGTTTGGTTTCGGCTGCGCCCATTTTTGGCACCGTACCGACCAGCGAGCCATCCGCCGGGTTGTAAATCGTCAGCGTGAATTTATCGTCGGCATCCATCCAAGCGCCGTTGATGTAGCACTGCTGGCGGAACAGGCTCATGTCTTTCAACTGCACGGCAGATTTGACTTTATCGAGCATGATGAATACCTCTCTCCGGGAACATGGCAACGAAAGGGCAGCGCGTTAATCCGTAAACGCCTGTGAACAGCAACAGACCCATCACAGGCAAACACTTGGGCGTGCCGATAGCCAAGCTATGGAACTATTCTACCAAACAAGGGGGCGTAAGATTGAAAAAAAATTTAAAAATTATTATAAATCAATAACTTACAAAATAATATGAATCTAAATTATTACAACCATAAAGGCCTATCGCAATCCCGCCGTAAACGGTGCAAGAATCACACAGCGGGACATTTGTCACAGTGGCAATCGAGGCTTTTGCTGCTGTGAGAGTCGACCCCTTGGTATAATGGGTATTGTGTCCATTGTACGGCAGCAGACTACAGCTACTAAAACAGCAAAACCCAGAAAAACAAGGCCTTACCCCAAGCAAGTCCACCCCGAGGTGCAACCTCTTACGCGTTCGCTGAAAGCGCTGCTGCTAGCGCTGCTGCTGCCGCTCGCCCTGCTCGGCGGCTGCGCCACCAACAATCCGCGCGATCCGCTGGAGCCCATGAATCGCGCCATTTACGGCTTTAACGATGGCGTTGATACGGCCATTATCCGCCCGGTTGCGGAAGGCTATCGCGCCATACTGCCGGCGCCCGTGCGCACTGGCGTTTCCAATGTCTTCGCCAACATCAACGACGTACTGATTGCCCTCAACAATTTGCTCCAAGGCAAGGTGGTCAACGCGGTGTCTGACGTCGGCCGCGTGCTGGTCAATACCACAATCGGCATTGGCGGCATTTTTGATGTCGCCACCAACATCGGCCTTGAAAAGCACAACGAAGATTTCGGCCAGACGCTCGGCTGGTGGGGCATCGGCGACGGTCCGTACCTGGTCATTCCGATCCGCGGGCCCAGCAATCTGCGTGATGCCGTAGGACGCTTTGTCGATCAGCGTATCGACCCCATCACTTATGTGCGATCGATGCGCCTGCGCAACATGCTGTGGGGATTGCGCGCCTTAAACCAGCGCGCCGATTTGCTCGACACCTCGAAAATTCTGGAAACTGCTGCGCTCGATCAATATGAATTCGTGCGCGACGCTTACCTGCAGCGCCGCCGCAATCTGGTCTACGACGGCGCGCCGCCACGCGAGAAGGATGATGGGGCAATGACTGACCCGCCCCAGCGCGCCCGTGCGCCCAGGACGCCTTACCCCGATGCGCCTGAGGCGGGTAGCACGTTTCTGGGTAGCACGATTCTGAACACGCGGGCCGATGATTGGACACCCGCGCGTGCCGCCATGCTGGAATCCACCGCTACACCGCTCGCTTTAGCGCAACTCCAACCACCCCAATCACCGTTTGGGGCTTTACCCCCTGTTGCCGTGATGCCAGAAGCTACGCCAGCAGCGCCGGCTGTAGAGCCCAAGGCAGATGCGGCGCCGCAACCCGCAGCGGCTGAGGAAACGACGCCAGCTGACAATTAACTGGAGGTGCAATCTGCCTCAAATAAAAACGCTGCATCTCGCGGCGTTTTTATTTGTAAGTTGCTCGATGCACCCTCGACGCTACGCCTGCTTTTGCCCTGCAGCACCATTACCTGACTTGATCGTATTCAACGTGTTCATCGCGGTGCCGATCAGCGTCGCCACGTCGGCCACGTTGCCTGGTACGATCATCGTATTGTTGGTTTTCGCCAGCCCGGCAAAGGCGGCGATGTATTGCTCGGCGACTTTCAGGTTGGCCGCGTTCATGCCGCCGGGTTCGTTCATCGCTGCCGCCACCGTGCGCACAGCTTCCGCAGTCGCGTCCGCGATGGTTGTCAGGGCTTTGGCTTCACCCTCCGCCTTGTTGATCTGCGAAGTGCGCTCACCTTCGGATTGCAGCACCGCTGCCTGTTTCACGCCCTCGGCGAGGTTAATCTCTTCCTGACGCTGGCCTTCAGATTTGGCTATCAGCGCGCGCTTCTCACGCTCGGCGGTAATCTGCGCCTGCATTGAGCGCAGAATCGCTTCCGGCGGCGTGAGGTTTTTGATTTCGTAACGCAGCACCTTCACGCCCCAGGTACGTCCGGCTTCATCCAGTACTGACACCACCTGACGATTGATTTCGTCGCGTGATTCGAAGGTTTTGTCGAGTTCCATTTTGCCGATTTCCGATCTTAGCGTCGTCTGTGCCAGCTGCGTCACGGCATTGACATAATTCGAAGAACCATACGACGCCAACTTGGGATCGGTCACCTGATAATAAATGATGCCATCCACGCCCAGCTGCGTGTTGTCTTTGGTAATGCACACCTGCTCCGGCACATCCAGCGGTGTTTCCTTCAGCGAATGACGGTACGCCACCTTGTCGAGAAACGGTGTGATCCAGTTCAGCCCCGGCTCCAGCACGCTGTGGAACTTGCCCAGCCGTTCCACCACCCACGCCTGCTGCTGCGGCACCTGGCGCATCGCCTCCCAGCCTGCCACCACCACCAGCCCTATCAGGAAAAACGGTATCGCCAGCTTGCCCATGTCTATGGCGACCAGTACGACGGTCAGGATAATTACGCCTACAATTTTCGCGATCATTTTCGTTCCTTCAAAAAGTTATTGCGAGAGTGCGCCAAGGTTCCCGGGGGCTATCGTGCTAGGGTGCTTTCGCGCTGGAAATATGCAGCGTATTGCCGTCAGTTCCGACGATATAAAACACCGTGCCGCCTGGCGTGCGTGCGCCGGTGACGCGCGCATCCCAGGTGGCGTTGCGGTAACGCACCTTGGCCACGCCATCGGCCTCGCTCACCCACGATTCGAGTATGACTGTGTGGCCGACATCCAGCGAGTCGTTGCTTTTGTCGCCAGCGGCTTTCTTCTTTTTCAGATTGCTGAAGACAATCATGCCAACAGCCGCAAGCGCTACGGCGGCCACCGTCTGCACCGCAAAAGTCGCCCCCAGCCACGCCGCTGCCGCGCCAGCAAGAGCAGCCAGGCCAAACACCAGCAAAATCAGCGAGCCTGTCATCAATTCGACGATGATCAGACCAATTCCCGCCACCGCCCACCACATATAGGGTTCCATGCCCCCTCCGCCGTTTCTATTGTGCCGCTTCGATTATAGAGCGCTAGAGCGCAACGCTGGCACACCCATAGGGAATAATAAAATATCTTTTAAAAACAAATACTTATACACTATCGTTGGGTTCCAAACCCCTAATTCAAGCGCGACACGCGCTCGCGCAACTCCGCGATCTTGCCGCGTACCGCATTCACGTCGCTGGCCTCGGGCGCGAGGCGCAAAACATTTTCGAAATCCGCCAGTGCTGCGCGAAAACACTCCAATTCTTCCAACAGCCGCGCGCGCACGCGAAAATCGTCAGCGCCCTGTGGGCACAGATCGATCACCTGATTCGCCAGCGTCAATGCACGCGCCCTGTCGTCTCGCCCGTCGCGCACGTCTCTCCCACCACGCTCGCGGTGAATGCCAATCAGGTTGCGCAGCATGCGCGCAATGATGTCGACGGGCGCCGCCGCATTGAGCAACCGCATCACCGCCTCGGGCGGGACATCGACACCACCACTCAGCGCGCGAAGCCGCTTTTGCAGATCCTTGATGCCCAGCGTCGCACCCTTCGCATAGGCATCAATAATCACCGCGCCATCGCGCAGCGCGCACTTCACCAGGAAATGCCCCGGAAACGACACACCACTCATCGTCAGACCCAGCCGCCGGCCCACCTCGATCAGCAGTACCGACAACGTAATCGGGATACCGAGCTTGCGGTCGATCACATCGTTCAAATAGCTGTTGCGCGGATCATAGTAATCGTCACTGTTGCCGGTGAACGCGAGTTCTGTAAACAAATAGTAATTTAGCCTCGCGAGTTTCTCCGTGTCAGCGATATCCGCGGGCAACCGCTGCTTCAAAACTGCCGCCAGATTGTCGATGCGCGCCAGATAGGCCGTCACATCCAGCAAGGGATGAGCATCACGCGCGATCACCAGCGCTGCTTCGGCGAGGCTCAGTTGATCGCGCGGCGCGTTGAGAATGTCCTGCCAGGTTTGCGCGGCTGGCACGATCAGAACGGCTCGGCGATTTCGACCAGATTGCCGTCCGGATCACGCATGTAAACCGAGCGCAAATCAAAGCGCGCACCCTGGCGTTTATCCGGACCGGCAATGATGGTGACGTTACACGCCTTCAGATGCGCGATCACTTCGTCCATCGGCTTGTCAGCGAGAAAACAGAAATCCAAAGAGCCCGGCGTCGGCTTGTCAGCCACCAGACTGGCCTTGAAACCAGGCGGATGCACGTTGAACTTACGGTCGCCAAAGCGCAGCGCAATACGTTCGGCGCCGCCCGAGTCGTAGCGTTCCACCCGCATGCCCAGCACCCGTGTGTAAAAATCGAGACACTTGTCGAGATCCGCCGTGGTCAACACCACGTGATCGAAATCCTTAATCATGAGAGCTCCGGCTGAATGCGAGAAAGATTAACGAGAAAGATTAATCATAGCACTGGCGGTGGTTGTGAGTTGGCGTTGTTGCGGGGACAATAGTCCTCATGCCAAGCGCCAAAACAACATCCACTCAATAGCTGTCATTCCCGCTTTCGCGGGAATGACGATGAAAGAGTTTTCGTAACTGCCTATTTGAATGTCTGCCCCGTCAACTAAAAATTCCATACCTGATCACGGCGCTATCGCGCAATACCTTACCACGGCCTGCGCCGCGCAACAGGTCAGGCTCAACAACATCGCGCTGCTCTCCGGCGGCGCGATCCAGCAAAACTGGCAACTGGACGTGGACATCACCGGCGGCCCGCATGCAGGCGTATACACGTGGGTATTGCGCACCGATGCACCCGCGACCGTGGCCGCCAGCCTGCCGCGTGAACGCGAACATGCCATCATCAGTTTCGCCCACGCGCACGGCCTCCTCGCACCAAAACCGCTGTTCCTCTGCAACGACCCTGCAATCCTCGGCAAGCCGTTTTTCATCATGGAAAAACTGCCGGGCGTCGCAGCCGGCCACAAAGTCGTGCGGCTGCCGCTGGATCGCGCAGCCCTAGCCCGCGAACTGGCGCAGGCCGCTGCGCGCATTCACGCCATACCGCTGGCGCAAGCGCACGGCGCGCTGCCGTTTCTGAAAACGTATCACGCGCGCGACGTGATCAAGACCTGCCGCGATTATCTAGACATAATCGACGAACCGCACCCGGTACTCGAATGGGGCCTGCGCTGGTGTGAGCGCCGTGCGCCTGCCGAAGAAGAAACCACTTTCGTACATCGCGACTTTCGCACGGGGAACTATCTGGTACACGACGGCAAACTTGCCGGTCTGCTGGATTGGGAATTTGCCGCCCTCGGCAATCCGCTGGAAGACATCGGCTGGATTTGCGCCAAGTGCTGGTGCTTTCGCCACGAGCACCATATCGTCGGCGGCGTCGCCGAATTAAGCGACTTTATCCCCGCCTATGAAGCCGCCAGCGGACGGAAAGTAACCGATGAGTCGCTGCGCTATTGGCAGGTGATGGCACACATCCGCTGGGCGATAATCGCACTGCAACAGGCACAACGGCATTTGTCCGGCGTGGAGCCGTCTCTGGAACTCGCGCTCACCGGCAAAATCGTCGCTGAACTGGAATGGGATGTGCTGCAACTCACGGACAAATCATAAGCTACCACCATGAACGACAGACCCACCCCGCTGGAACTGATCCAGATCGCCAATGACACCCTCGCACGCGAAGTGCTGCCGGGCGCCAAGCCCGAGCAGCTTTATCCGCTGCGCATGATCGCCAACGCGCTGAGCATCGCCGCACGCGAACTGGCAGGGCACGACCAGGATGCCGCTGACGATAGGCGCGGTCTGAATTTGCTCTACAACACCAGCAAAAACGATGACATGCTGTTTCACGATGATAAAGCGCGCAACCGCCAGTTTGCGCAAGACATTCGCGGCGGCGCGTTCGAGAACAACATCGCTCGCGAAGCGCAACTGCGGCAGCATCTGGTCATCACCGCGCGTCGCAAGCTCGCCGCAGCGTATCCCAAAGGATTACAATCCGGCAATAAATAATCCTTTTAAATCAAATACTTATAAAACACTCGCATGACCGGAAAAATGCTGGCGTAGATTCTCTATTCGGAAAACAGCCTCAAACCACTTAACGCCGCCTACCGACCTGCGGCTGCGTCACACCAGCAAGCCCGGCCATCAACAAAACCGTAAGGAACGCATTCTGCGGGCCAAGATGTCCAAGCGTTGGGTCGTACCATTCGCCCAGCGAGTGATTACCGCCACTCATGCCCCCACCCGGAATGGCAATTGCGGGAATGCCAAGACTGATCGGGATGTTGCAGTCCGTCGAGCTAAGACTGTACTGAATGCGCTCCACACCGAGCGACTGCACGGCGGCAACGGTTGCACACACTATGGGAATCGATTGGGCCTGATTGCCCGCTGGCCGCGCGCCGAGGTCCTGTATTTCGACCGTCAGTTCGCGGGAGCCCCAGCGCGCATTCTCGTCCCGCCCTGATGCTTCTATGATCGCCAGCACAGACGCGGTGGTACGCGCGAGTTCTTCTGCCGAATTCGATCGGATATCGACATCCATCTGCGCTTCTTCCGCAATGGCAGTGGCACCGGTGCCACCGCGCACACGCCCGACGTTAAACGTGGTGTTGGGGTCGGAGGGCGTGCGCAAATCAGCGATCTTCGCGATCGCACGCCCCATGGCGTGGGCAGCACTGGGAATGCCAAAGGCAGCGAAGCTGTGTCCGCCCGGCCCCCGGTAAGTCACACGATAACGCTGGCTGCCCGTCGCACCGAGCGTGACGCGCCCCATGTCGCCACCGTCGATGGAGATAAAGCCGTCGATGCCCGGATGATCACGAAACAGCGCACGCACGCCGCGCAGATTGCCCAGCCCTTCCTCGCCTACCGTGCCGACAAACCACACGTCGCCCACGGTCTGCACTTTCGCTTCGGAAAACGCCCGCGCTACCGCCAGCACCGCCGCGAGTCCGCGCGTATCGTCGCGTATTCCTGGCGCGTAATAGCGTCCATCCCTTTGCTTGATCGTGACGTCCGTCCCCTCAGGAAACACCGAATCCAGATGAGCTGACAGCACCAGTAAAGGTACACCAGCACCCGCACCTTTGTGCACGGCGATGACGTTTCCCTCGGTGTCGATGCGCGCATCGGGATATCCGGCCTGCGACAACAGTTCACGAAAATGCGCGGCCCGCGCGGCTTCTTTGAAAGGCGGCGCCTCGATCATGGTGAGCGCAAACTGCTGCTCCAGCGTACGACCTGCATCACGCTCTAGAAACAGCATCGCCTGCTTGATCTGCGGTTGCTCCCAAAGAGCGGCGAGCATGGGTGCATTGAATTCGGTCATGTGGCTTATCCATCGGCTCGGATTTGTAGATAAACATCTTACTGCCAATAGGGACAAGGCGGACAGATGCCGCGATAGCGCGCGGGGGTGCGCGCATCGCAGCGCTATAATCCGCCAGCACCCACGCCGCATCAGTGATAACACCGCAACTAGCATCTGATCCCGGCACGTGCTCCATGTTGCGCGAATTGAACTTAAAAAATTCCAAATGAAATCAAATAGATATGAATAACCATCTCATGTCGTTTGAAGCGCTCACACCCACTGCGTTCTTGCGCCGTTCGGCAGCGGTGTTCGCGGACAAGGTAGCGGTAATCGACGGAGACCGGCACTGGACCTACGCGCAACTGTTCGACCGCTGCATGCGGTTAGCAGGTGCACTGCGTGCTGCGGGTGTTGCATCGGGCGAATGCGTGGCCGTGCTGGCGCCGAATTCACATGTCCTGCTCGAATCTCATTATGGCGTGCCGTTCGCGGGTGCCGTGCTGGTGGCGATGAATATGCGGTTGACCGCAGCTGATCTGGCCTACATTGTCGAACACAGTGACGCGAAGGTGTTGATCTACGATGTTGAGTTTGAAGACACGGCGCGCGCCATCTCGGCCAAAGTCGCCGCCAATGTAAATCACCCACTCAAGTTAATCCGCGCCGGTGGCAATGACGAATACGAAAAGTTTCTCGCCGATGCCTCGCCGCACATCGAGCCGGTCACCGATGAGCGTAGCCTGCTGTCGATCAACTACACCAGCGGCACCACCGGCAAACCCAAGGGTGTGATGTATCACCACCGCGGCGCCTATCTGCAGGCGCTGGCGATGGCGATGCACA
>SYEN01000394.1 GCA_005800795.1 Burkholderiales bacterium
GATTCCAGCTCATCGGGCCGCCGATGCAATAGCCGAGCACCATGAATTGCTTGATGCCCAGATGATCCATCAGGCCGAGTTGGTCATCGGTGTGGCTGTCCCAGGGTCGGTCGGCATCCACCGGGCCGGTGGACTGACCGTCGCAGGCATTGCGCAAATCCGGTGTGATGCAGCGAAACTCGTTTTTGAATTCCGCCGTGGCGTCGAAGGGCGCACCGCTGGAAACCCAGGCGATGACCGAGTTCAGGCCGCCGCCGGGAATGACCAGTAGCGGGAAACCGGAGCCGGCTTCCTGATAATGAATGCGTACGTTGCCTTTATCGTAGTAGGGCATGGCAGTCCTTTCTGATCTGGTTGGATTGTTGCGCGGGTGCGCTTTGTGTAGTTGGAGCGTGTACCTGCACTGAGGCGAAGTCAAGCCGCGTGCAGGCAGGCGCGCGGCGAAACGGTGGTCAGCCCGCTTGACTCGCTCACTGGGCCATTCCTGTCTCTCTCGCGAGTTTGGCGAATTCTTCCACATGATTGCGAAGGAACGCCGTGAATTCTTCCGACGTCCTGCTGGCGACGAGTTCGATACCCAGGTCCTGATAACGTTTACGTAATTCGGGGACTGCGGCTGCCCTGGCCGTTTCCAAACGCAGGCGTTCGACAATCGCGGGCGGTGTGCCGGCGGGTGCGAGCAGGCCGTTGAAGGTGGTGTCGACGAAACCCGGCAGAGCGGATTCATCGATGGTGGGCACCTCGGTCATGAGCGGTGAGCGCTTGCCACTGGTGACGGCCAGCGCACGTAATTTACCCGCTCGGATGTGCGGCAGCGAGGTTGTGACCTGATCGAAGCGCAGCATCACGTGCCCGCCCACCAGATCGATCACGGCGGGCGCCGCGCCTTTGTATTGAATGTGAAGGAGCTTGATGCCCGCACGGCGGCTGAACGTTTCCGCCGCGACATGGCCAGTGGAGCCGCTGCCCGACGAGGCGCTGGAAATTTCACCGGGACGTTGTTTGGCGAGCGCGATGAATGCTTTAACGGTTTTCACCGGCAGCGCGGGATTGATGACGAACACCAGCGCGGTGTCGCTGGTCATCGATATCGCGGCGAAATCCTTGCTGGGATCATAGCCGGAATCCTTGATCATCGCGGGCGTGCGCGCGTAGGTGTTGGAAATTGCCAGCAGTGTGTAGCCGCCGGCGGGCGAGCTTTTAACATAGCGCGTGCCGACAATGGCGCTGTTGCCGGGGCGGCTTTCCACCACGAACTGCTGGCCGAGAGCCTTGGCGAACTGCTCGGCGTAGGCGCGCGCGACGACATCCTGATTGCCACCAGCGGCCACCGGATTGATGATGCGCACAAGTTTCGCCGGGTAAGCCGGCTGCGCAAAGCAGGGTGCGATGTTAGCGACAGTGAAGGAGCCCACGACGATGGCAGCAACGGCTAGGCGCATGGCAGTTCCGGCGAGATGGCGAGATGGCGAGACGGCAACATTACCTGAAGCGGCGTTGATATGAAACAATTCTGCTAGCAGGCAGTCGAAGGAAAATCTATTGCTCAATGCCGGAGGAGAAACACGATGGAAATGAAGATGACAACAAGGGTGATGCCGTGTAGTGATTGTCTTGTTGCAATGGTTTTGGTTGCCGCCTTGGCCATGACCAGCGGCGTGTGGGCTGCAAACGCGGATCGCGTGCAGGAAATGAACGGCGTAACGTTCGTGTCGGGCGGCATCGGCAGCGATTCGCGCGAGAGTCTTGCCGCACGTGAAAAGTCTTACAACTTCAAGCTGGTGATGGCGCTGGAAGGCAGCGGGGCCTTTGTCTCGGACGCGCGGCTGACGTTGAGTACGGCTGCCGGACGAAAGCTGGTTGAAACCGCCACCGAGGGCCCGCTGTTTCTGGCGGGATTGCCAACGGGCGCGTATGTGGTGAGTGCAACATTTCGTAACGTAACGCACAGCAAAAAATTTCAGGTGCGTGCTGACCGCTTGCACACGGAGTATTTGCGTTGGCCCGCGGACCCCAAGCTGGATGTGACAACGCCATGGGAAGAGCGTAATGCCAAATAGCATTATCTAAAACAATCAATTAAAACAAATACTTAGATAAATGTTGTTTCGGAGCGCCCGGCAACACTGACCGCCTGCGGCTAGCGGTTCAAAATGCGTTCATATATTGGTGATCTCGCTGCGGATTTTGGGTGGACCCGCGTATAGCTTCGCGTCGATTGACGGCAGTGCGATGATGCTGGACACTCTCATAATTCGCCCTACACCCATTGCCGAGTAACCGATTCATGAATGCTCCGTATCTGTCCACATCCTGTCCACTTGAGGCTACGCGCCAGCTTGCGCCGCTGATCCGCGACAACGCCAACGAAATCGAAAAAACGCGCGAGTTGCCGCGCCCGGTGTTCGAGGCCATCGCCGACGCCGGGTTGTTTTTGCTTTGTGTGCCGGAGGCTTTGGGCGGCGGGGAAATAGATTTTCCAACGCAAGTGAGGATTGCCGAAGTGCTGGGCCGGGCCGACGCCAGTACCGCGTGGGCGGTGGATCAGGGCATGACCTTTGCCTCGTTTTCGGCCTATATGGAACCCACTGCTGCGCGCGAAATCTGGATCAACACGCCGCGCAGCGTGGTATCGAATACGCCGGAGGCTTCAGGCCAGGCTATCGTGGTGTCGGGCGGTTATCGCGTCAGCGGCCGGCATGGTTTCAGCACAGGCAGCCGCCACGCCAACTGGGTGGCGTCGCAGGCGAAGGTCATCGAAAACGGAGAGGTTCGTCTGCGCGACGGCAAGCCCGAGCTGCGATTCTTTTTCGTGCCGCGTGCCGAGGCCGAGGTGCTCGACACCTGGCACACGCGCGGCATGCGCGGCACCGGCACCAACCACTTCGAGCTGAAGGAGGTGTTTGTGCCCGAGGCGCGCACGGTTTATACCACCAAGCCACGGCGCATCACCGAAGGCAAGCGTTTTCACATTCCGCAAACACTGGTGTTCGCGGCGGGCGATGGCATTGTGGCGCTGGCGGTGGCGCGCAACTGCATTGAGGATTTTTGCGAGTTGGCGGGTTCCAAAGCACCCAACCGCATGGTGGGGCTGCTTCGCGATCAGCCGATCGCGCAATACAACGTCGGCGAATGCGAAGCGCAGCTCAACAGCGCGCATGCGTATCTGATGGATTCGGTGGACAAAATCTGGGATGACGTGCTGCGCACTGGTGATCCAACCATGGAATCGCGCGTGGCGGTGCGTTTATCGGGAACGCATGCGATACGCGTTGCGGCGAAAATCGTTGAAAGCATTTATGCCGATTGCGGCGCCACCGCGATTTTTGAAGGCAACCCGATCCAGCGCTATTTTCAGGACATCCACGTCATCACTCAGCACATGCAGGGCCGCCGCGTGCACTATGAAATGATCGGCAAATACAAGCTCGGTTTGCCGGTGGACGAAAGCCGCATGTAACGCCAGCCTGCGCGCGCGAGCATCGGCGCACGTGCGGCTGTCCAAAAACAATTGGGTCAGGGACACGTCCATGGAAAACATGACAGCGCAGCCCAAGACAGAGTTGCGCGCCCTGATCGGCGTTGCCTCGCAAATCGCCCGCTGCGGCTATGGCGAACCCATCGTCGATTTGGCGTTGCGCCGCAAAGGCGTAACGCGTGATGCCGCATGGCTGATCGCCGCATCTGTGGTCAGTTGCCATGCCACGCTGGTGCAAGCCGAGGAGCAGGCGCGGCGCGAACAGGCGCGCAGTGATGCCGCACCGCTGGCGAGCGCGGCCGATCCGCTGGATCAGGCCCCGCAGGCGGGTCAGCCCTTGCAGACCATGCGAATCCATGAGGCCGACGGGCGCTCTGCCAGAGCTGCCGGCCTCGCGCTCAGAAAAATGGCGAGCTTCGCGGTGTTCATTGTGATCGGCTTGGGCGGCGGCGCGGCTCTTGGGTGGAGCGCGGGATTCAATCTGGGCATTGAAGACGGCTTCGATTGGATCGTTCGGGTGGTTGAGCGGCGTATATCGGGCTCAAGCGTTGTGCTGCGACGGGTTGGACAATTCGAATTACTTTTCGCGGGCGCTGTAACGATGAACGCAGTGCCTTTGAAAACACCCGGCGGATAGGAATCTTAAACACCATTGCCACACAAACGCCAATGTATTCACGCCCCATCGCGCGGCCCATTGAACGGATCAGTGTCGCAGGCGGAATTTGCCCTACAATTCGCGCACCGCAAACGACAGCACCCACTGGCGCACCGGACCGCATGGGGAAATACCGGGGAGGTTTATAGCTGTTATTGGATACAGATCTCACCGGGACTTGCGCGCCGTCACGCCATATTCGAGCGCGCGTGAGTTCCGTCATGTTGTACGTTCTGTGCTCCATCGCGATCCCCGTGCTCTTGGTTACAATAGGGCTATCGGCGTCAACGGCACGCAACGGTACGTAAAGCACCCCAAGGAGAAATTCATCTTGAGCGACCACCACGGCGAGGACGGCCTCGCGCATGACCCGCACAACGCGCCGCTGTCAGGGCCCGCGCTGCGGGTCAAGGCGCTGGAATCCCTGTTGTTAGAGAAAGGTCTGGTTGATGCCAGAACGCTCGACGAAATCGTCGATACCTATGAACACAAGGTCGGTCCGCGCAATGGCGCGCGGGTCGTGGCGCGGGCGTGGACTGATGCCGAATACAAGAAGCGCTTGCTGGCCGACGCGACGGCAGCCATTGCGGAGTTTGGTTATATTGAGCGCTGGGCTGAAGACATGGTGGCCGTTGAAAACTCACCCACAGTTCGAAACATGGTGGTCTGCACGCTGTGTTCCTGCTACCCCTGGCCCGTGCTGGGGTTACCGCCTTCGTGGTACAAATCCGATGCCTATCGTGCCCGCGCCGTACTGGATCCCCGTGGTGTATTGAAGGAATTTGGGGAAACAGTCCCGGATGACGTCGAAGTCAGGGTGTGGGACTCCACGGCCGAGTTGCGCTATCTGGTGTTGCCGGAACGCCCGGCCGGAACGGAAGGCTGGAGCGAAGAGCAACTCGCCGCCATCGTGACACGCGACTCCATGGTGGGTGTGTCCCGTGTGAATTTGCCTGCGGGGATGCGCCCATGAACGGCATTCATGATTTGGGTGGCATGCATGGTTTTGGCCCGATGGTCATTGAACCCGGGGAACCCCTGTTTCATGCCTACTGGGAAAGCCGCGTATTCGCGCTACGGCTCGCATGCGGATTTCATCGCAAGTGGAATGCGGACATGGGCCGTTACGCACGCGAATGCATGCCGCCCGCACGATTTTTGTCCGCCAGTTACTACGAAAGAGGCTTCTATGCGCTGGAACAGTTGCTCGTCGCTAGCACGCTGATCAACGCCAAGGAACTCGAATCGGGGCAGCCGGAAACGAAAACTCATGGCGGCGCGGTGCTCCAGCCAGCCGATATTCCAAAACTCGTGCGCAGCCGCCGCCAAATGCGCCTTGATGTTGCGGTCGCGCCGCATTTCAAGGTTGGCGATAAGGTCGTGGCACGGAATAACAACCCGGTGGGTCACACGCGCATGCCGCGTTACGTGCGCGGACGCCACGGCGTGATCGACAGGGATCACGGCGTATTCACCTTTGCGGATTCCCATGCCATGACGCGCGACAAGAAACCGCAGCACTTGTACAGCGTGCGCTTCGCTGCCACCGAGCTGTGGGGCGAGCATGCCTCCGCGCGTGACAGTGTCTACGTGGATCTGTGGGATGACCACCTCAAAACGCGCTGACGCTGATTGGTCGCGGCTGCCAGCGCTGCCGCGTGATGAATCAGGACCGGTCTTCAAGGCGCCGTGGGAAGCGCAGGCATTTGCCATGACGCTGGAACTTCATCGCAAGGGCGTGTTTACCTGGCGTGAATGGGCAGACACCCTTGCGCACGAGCTCGCCGATGCCAGTGAACGAGGCCATCCGGACGACAGCACGCATTACTACGAGCATTGGCTGGCAGCCCTGGAAAAATTGGTCGCGGCGAAAAAAGTGGTGCCTCTCGCGGAAATGGCTTGCCGCATCGGAGAATGGGATAACGCCGCACGCATGACACCCCATGGCAAACCCATCGAGTTGCCACCGCGCCAGGGTAAATCGAGCCCTGTTTAAACGAACTAACGTAAACGAACTACCGTAAACGAACCAACGTCCTTAAGTGGGAATGAAGTGCGCACCGAGTCACAGGTGTTCGCGGCGTAGCGAACATCCATGCAAGGCGCGCCAGCTTGCCTTCTTCACAGCCAATTACCGCGGCGCGGTTCGCGTGGATGGCGGTTGTGGCGTGTAGCCGGTCACAAACCGGCATTCCCGTACCTGCGCCGGGCTGGAAACCGTGTACCACCGCGCGGATCAAATGGCCGCTTACCTGAAAAGGCAAAGCACCCAGGTGGCGGAGATCATCAAGCGCACCGAGATTAAGGTCGAATAAGGTTCAACTGGCGCGCGGTATCATCCAACGCGCGTTTAAAGCGCGCGAGCATCTCTTCGATCTCGGCCTCGCTGATGATAAGCGGCGGGCAAAACGCGATGGTGTCGCCAATGGCGCGCACAATGAGGCCGTGCTGCTCGGCGATTTGCGCGCATCGCGGCCCCACTTTGAGAGCCGGGTCAAAGTGCTGGCGTGATTCAGCGTTGTTCATCAACTCCACACCCGCCAGCAAACCCTTACCGCGCACCTCGCCCACCAGCGGGTGTTCGAGCAAGCGGTTTAAGCCGCCCAAAAACGGCGTCTCGAGTTTGCGCACGCGCGCGGCAATGTCCATCTCTTCGTAGATCGCCAGCGTTTCCAGCGCCACCGCGCACGCCACCGGGTGGCCTGAGTACGTCATGGTTAAGCCCAGCACGCCCATCTCATCACTTTGCCGCGCGATGGCCTCATACACACGCGTATTCATCATCACCGCGGAAATCGGGATGTAGGCGTTCGACAAGGCCTTGGCGCACACCATCATGTCGGGCTTCAATTGCATCGCGCCCGTACCAAACATCTCGCCGATGCGCCCGAAGCCAGTGACCACCTCATCAGCAATCAATAAAATATTGTTTAAAAACAATAACTTATGTAATTTCTCGAAATAAGCACGCGGCGGCACCACGATGCCGCCCGCCACCATCACCGGCTCGGTGAAAAACGCCGCGATGGTGTGCGCGCCTTCACGCTCGATCAGTTGTTCGATATCGCCGATCAAGCGGTCACAAAATTCGTCTTCGCTCTCACCCGGCAGCGCATGACGCGAATAATGCGGCGGGGCGACATGCAAAAAACCCGGCAGCGGAAGGTTAAAACGCTCGTGCGCATAACTCACACCTGACAAGCTCGCGGTGGCAATGGTGTTGCCGTGATACGCGAGCTGGTGCGCGATGAATTTTTTCTTCGCGGGCTGGCCCACCGCGTGCCAGTAGTACCACGCCAATCGCGCCGCGCAATCGTTGGCCTCCGAGCCCGTGCTGGCGAACCACACATGTGACATCGGTACCGGCGCAAGCGACTTTAGCTTCTCCGCGAGTTCAATCACACGCGGATGGCTTTTGTGATTGGTGAGCGGGTAGTACGCAAGCTCGCGCATTTGCTTCGACGCCACGTTAGCCAGCCGTTCATTGCCATACCCCAGCGCGATGCACCACAGGCCCGACATCGCCTCGATGTAGTCCTTGCCGTGGTTGTCGGTGACCCATACCCCATGGCCGCGCTCAATCACCATCGCGCCGCGTTCGGCATGCGCCTTGAGGTTGGTCAGGCCGTGTATGACGCTGCGTGCGTCGCGCTGTTCGAGTGAGCCGGTGGGTAGGGTAGACATGTCGGGTATTCTAACCAACTTCACTTATGCCACCGGGTTCACAGAGCACATAACGGTTTTGCTTCCGCGCACTCTCGGTGTGCGCAGTGAGCCCGGTGGCAAAGCGCTTTCCTTTGGGGGATGGGAATTTCAAACACCATTTCCGCACCCGTCCGATATCGCACTTAACGCCGCGTCAGCTGCAAAAACTCGCGCGAAAATCATCATAGTCACATTGGACGGGCAATGGAAAACGCTGGGTATTACCGCTACTGCCCCAATGTCCGCTGAGAATCCTGGGTTTGTGCCCAGCGAAGTATTGGCACATTCTGATGCGATTGCGCAGACGGGATTGGGTGAAACGAAGAGTTCTTTCGCCAATATACAGTCCTTTGGAAGAACGGAATGTTTAGCAGGTATTCGCTGGACTTGCCGGTAGACAAAAGCCGCGTTTCCATTCGAGGCTGCGCCCTTCAACGCGAATTCGCCGGCGCCTCCCGCGCCCAAAGCTCCCCACGCCACCGCACGGCAATCACCACCACCAGGCTGATCGCCACCACGCCGTAAAGCGTCATGGTTAGCGGGTAACCAATGCGCGGAATCAGCCATCCCGCAATCAGCAGGCCTGGCACGTTGCCGTAGATGGCGAGCATGCGGATGCCCATGATGCGTCCGCGAAACTTGGGGTCGCAGTTGCGAATTAACATGGTGGCCATGGGTATTTGGCCCAGCCCTTGCGACAGGCCCGCGAGCAGCAGGAACGGGATGCCCACCGCCGGGCTGGTGGTGTTGGCGAATAACGCCAGTGACAGCAGCCAGCAGGCGCTGAATATCAGCATGAAGCGCGCCGGTTGCACGTGGTGGCCGATGCGGCTCATGACGACGGAACTCATCAACGCGCCGCAGCCGCCGGCCGCCACCAGGTGACTGAGGCCAGTTTGCCCGGTTTGATAAATTTCTTTGGCCATCACCGCCATCAGGCCGTGCATCATGGGGAAGGCGGAGCAATTGAGCATGAAGGCGAACACCATCGCCGCGAGCAGCAGCGGCGTGTTCCACACATACGCCGCGCCTTCGCGCAGATCGCGCCACGGCGAGGTGCGTTCGCTTGCCGCTGCGGCCGGGCGGGGTGGTGCGGCGGGGTTGGCGCCCTTCATCGTCAGTACGGCGCTGATGGCGTAGAACACAGTGACCACGACGTACGCGGGGCCGATGCCCAGTGCCGCGACCAGTCCGGCACCGGTGAGCGCGCCAGCGACCTTGGCGGAATCTTGCGTGGTACGCTGGATGCTCATCGCGCCCATCAGTTTGTCGGCAGGCATGGTGGCGCCGATCAACGCGTTGCGTGTGCCGATGTCCGACGGGCGCACCAGGCCCATGACAAAGGCGACGGCAAACACGTAGACGGGTGTCAGTTGCCCGCTGAAGGCGAGCGCCATCAGCACCAGCGCTTGTGCTGCATAGACCGTGCGCATGGCCGACAGCACGCGGCGTTGCCCCTTGCGGTCGCCCATCACGCCGAACATGGGCGCGAGCAGGGTGCCGATGTATTGCATGGATAGGAACAGCGTCAGCA
>SYEN01000395.1 GCA_005800795.1 Burkholderiales bacterium
CGCAAAAAAAGCACTTGCGACCCCTCAAATAGTTGGCCGCACAGCTAAAAACCGTGTGTCCGCCGCTTGTTTTCACTCTGGTAACCATAGGTATCCTCTAGGATACTTTGGTTACGAAACGCCCTAATTACCAAACAGATACTCAACATAATATCCGAATTTTTTGGGGTAACTTGACCGGCGTGATCAACGACTCTGCGTGGGCGCAGCCACCAGCCGTGCTACGGTGTCGCTCAATTCATCTACCGCACTGGGTTTCTGAATGAGTTCGCGCACGCCCGCCTCCAGTGCCTGCGCCCGTAGGTCACTGGTCAGATAACCCGAGGCCATTGCCACCGGCAAATCGGCACGAATTTCACGCACCATACGCGCCACCGTCAGTCCGGACATACCGGGCATATTGTAATCAGTGATCACCAGATTAAAATCCGCAGGTTCGGCACGTAGCGCAGCCATCGCCTCTCCGGGATCACCATACGCGCTGACGCGATAACCCTGCCGTTGAAGCAGGCGCGTGATCAATATCACCAGCGCCTCGTCGTCATCGACGACCAGCACATGCCGGCCTTTTCCTTGCTGCATGGGATGCGATGCAGGTGGTATGGCCGGCGCCACCGTGTCCGCGATCCCGCACGGTGACGCAGTGACGGCACGGCGCTCCGCTTCGGGAAAGTAAATGCGTATCGTCGTGCCGGCACCCGGTGCGCTGTCCAAAGCAATACTGCCTTCATGCGCGTGCACAATACCGTGCACCACCGCCAATCCCAGTCCGGTACCCTGGGCGGTGGTTTTCGTAGTGAAGAACGGTTCGAATATGCGGCGCTGGATCTGAGAGTCCATGCCCGTACCGTTGTCGCTGACCGCGAGACAGGCGTGGCGCCCTGGACCTGGTCGGCCCAGCACAAAGACCTCGCCCGTACCTTCCGCCCCGGCACTCTGAACCCAAGGCGCAAGCCGCACCTTGATTTCCCCCGAACGCCCACGCACCTCCACCGCGTGCCACGCATTGGTGCACAGATTCACCAATACCTGTGCAATCTGTGTCGCATCCGCCATCACCGGAGGGGTATCCGGCTCACACCACGTTTCGAAAATCACGCCGGGCGGTTGCGTCGAACGCAGCATACGTACTGTATCCTCCACCACCGGAGCGAGATCACTAATCTTTTTTTCCAGCACCTGACGGCGGCTGAAGGCCAGAATCTGTTGCACTAAGGCACGCGCGCGTGTTGCCGCGCGCGCGATCTGGTCAAGGCTTTCAACTGCGACATGATCGCGTCCCACGTCCTGGCGCGCCAGTTCGACATTACCCATGATCGCTGCCAGCACATTATTGAAATCATGCGCGATGCCGCCCGCGAGCGTGCCCAGCGCCTCCATTTTGTGCGATTCGCGCAGCTGCGCCTCCAGCAACGCGCGCGCATCATCCGCCAGCTTTCGTTCAGTGATGTCTTGCGTGGTTCCCACCGCGAGTAGAGGTTTGCCGTCTTCATCAAGTTGAAATTCCGCGCGCTGCCGCACCCAGCGCTCGCCGTCACCCAACTGGATACGGTGTTCATGGTCAAAAGGTGTGCGCCCTGCGAGCGCATCGCGCCACGCTTGCCGCACGCTCTCGCGGTCAGCCTCGATCACGCGGCTGACGTAGCTGTCGTAATCCCCACGCGCGCCCATGGGCAGCCCGAATATGCGACAGGTTTCATCCGACAGTTTCATGCGATTTGCCACTAGATCGTAGACCCAGCTGCCTATGCGCGCGACGGCCTGCGCACGATTCAAATCGCGCTCAACTTCCTGCAACGCAGCCGTGTGCTTTGCCAAATCACCGCTCAACTGCTGCACTTCCGCGAGCCGGTCCCTGTAAGAACGTACCAAATAGGTAATCAACACAGCAGCGAGGATGGCGGCAAAGCATTGCGTTACCGCCCGCGCAGGTGCCGCGATCTCGGGATGGGCCGGCAGCAGCCCGGTGTTGCTGGCCAGCATGAGACCCACCGTCGCCACGATGGTGACGAGGGCCGTTACCCATGCCGCCCTGGTACTGCACCACCAGCCTGCAAGCATAATCATCAGGGGAAACAGCACCATTGGCGTGCTTGCTACACCACCAAACAGAAGAGCCAGAGTGACCAATCCCGTCCAGATGCCGACGCCAAAAATCACAATCGCTGCCTTGAACTTGTGGCATGCCAGACATACCCACGAAATCGCACCAACGGCCATCATTAGCGAAGACATCGCTATACGGGGCCACGGATCCTGTGACAGGAAGAAATGGACCAGGCAATAGACCGGCACGCCGATCCATATAACCCAAATGGCTACACGCAGGAAGGATGCAGTCGCCTCCCAAAATATGCGGGAACCCACGGTGTCGCTGGCGATGCTGCCACTGCCTAGTGTCGATACGGACATTAGCTCGAACTCCACGAACGCGTTACTTGCGCAGAAAGCAACGTCCATACGCCTCACGGCATGCCGCGCACTTACCGCTGCACCGTGATCCGCCCAGTTGAGGCTGAGGCTCAGACTTTGCAGGTGAATTTTAGCCCCGATTCCACAGCTTGTGCGTATCATCGCGGAAACCACTCCAACCCTGCCCAAACCGGAGCCGCACCATGAATCTTGACCGAGTCCCCTCCGGCGTCGCCGTGCCCAACGATTTCAACGTGATTATCGAGATCCCCATGCACGCGCCGCCAATCAAATACGAAGTCAACAAGGAAACCGGTGCCATGTACGTGGATCGCTTCATGTCCACCGCCATGCACTATCCGTGTAACTACGGCTACATTCCGCACACGCTGGCGGGCGACGGCGATCCGGTGGATGTTCTTGTGCTCTCACCCGTGCCGCTCATCACCGGCGTGGTGGTACGTTGCCGTCCCATCGGCATGCTCAAGATGGAAGATGACGCCGGCGACGACACCAAGCTGCTCGCCGTGCCGGTCGATAAGTTAACGCCGCTCTATCGCCACATGCACACCACGCGCGATCTGCCCGAAGCCACCATCGCGCAGATCACTCATTTTTTTCAGCACTACAAAGACCTCGAACCGGGTAAATGGGTCAAGGTCATCGGCTGGATGGGGCCGGAGGAAGCTAAGAAGGAAATTCTCGATGGTGTGAAGCGCTTCAAGAGCGCGAAACGCAAGCCCAAGTTTTAACGGGGGCCAAAGACATCGGTGTGGCAGCCGCATAACAGCAGCGGATGTGTAAAGAACCAGCCATGAGCAGAAACGGGATGACATAATGGGCATTAGCCTACCTTGACTACAATCCGGACAGTCCGTGGCCACCCATTTAAAGTGTGATGTACTGGTTCTAGGCGCCGGCATGGTGGGCGTTTCCGCCGCGCTCGCCCTGCAAGCGCGCGGACGCGACGTGATGTTGGTGGACCGCCGTGGCGCAGCAGAGGAAACCAGTCATGGCAACGCCGGCATCATTCAGCGCGAAGCGGTGCTGCCTTACGCGTTCCCTCGCGACTGGCGAGTGGTTCTCGACTACGCGCTGAACCGGCGCGCCGAAGCGAATCTTCATTATCGGGATTTGCCTGGGCTCGCACCGTGGCTGTGGCGGCACTTTCAGCATGCCGCGCCCGAGCGCATAAACGCCACGGCGCGTGCAGCACGTCCCCTGATCGAGCGCTGCGTGGACGAGCACGAAGCTTTGATGCGAGCTGCCGGCATCGTAGACGTCATGCGGCGCACCGGCTATCTGCGCGCCTATCGCTCGGCCGAACGGCTGGACAAGGAAGCCACTGCCGCCGCAGCTGCGGCAAGCCGCTGGGGCATTGAAACCGAACACTACAGCGCAGCACGCCTGCACGAGCTGGAACCGCATCTCAAAGCGGTATTCGCGGGCGCCCTGTTAAAGCCGCAAGCGGTCAGCGTGTCTGACCCCGGCGCGGTCGGCAAAGCGTACGCGAATTTGTTCTGCCAGCGTGGCGGGCGTTTTGTCACGGCTGATGCGCGCAAAATTGAAAACATCGGTGAGCATTGGTGCTTGAATACCGAAACCGGCGCGATTGAAGCACGCCACGCGGTGGTGGCGCTGGGACCATGGTCGAACGAAGTGCTGCGCCCTCTGGGCATCGAACTACCGTTGATCGGCAAACGCGGCTACCACAAACACTATGCCGCGCGCGGCGGTGCTACGCTGGCCCGTCCCGTATTCGACGTGGAAGGCGGCTACGTACTGGCGCCCATGTCGCGAGGCATCCGGCTCACCACCGGCGCTGAGTTCGCACGTGTTGACGCACCGCCCACGCCGGTGCAGATCGAAAAATCCGAACCGCTGGCGCGCGAGATTTTTCCGCTGGGCGATGCCGTGGACAACGACGTATGGCTGGGCCGCCGGCCCTGCCTGCCTGACATGCTGCCCGCCATAGGCCCGGCGCCCGGCGCATTTGGACGTAAGGGACTGTGGCTCGACTGCGGCCACCACCATCTCGGATTGACCCTAGGGCCCGTAACTGGGCGGCTGCTCGCAGAAATGATGACCGGCGAAGCACCTTTTACCGATCCGGCGCCTTACCGGCCGGAACGGTTTACGTAGCGGCTTTCCAAGTATGCAGTTCAAATATACCCAATAAATCAGATACTTAAAAACAGACGCTACTTCGCTCCCAGCGCCAGCATCAACTGATTCAGCCGCTTCACGAACCCGGCCGGGTCTTCAAGCTGACCACCCTCGGCGAGCATGGACTGATCGAACAGCACTTTGGCGAGATCGGCAAAACGATCTTCGTCCACTTCGTCATTGAGCCGCTGCACCAGCGGGTGATGGGTGTTGATTTCGAGGATCGGTTTGGACGTGGGCACATTTTGCCCGGCGGCTTTCATCATGCGCGCGAAGTTCGCACCCATGTCGTGCTCATCTGCCACCAGACAGGCAGGCGAGTCGGTCAGGCGCAGGGTGACTCGCACCTCTTTCACTGTGTCGCCCAGTGATTTTTTGATGCGTTCCAGCAATGGCTTGGAATCGCTTTCTTCTTTTTCCTGTGCTTTTTTCTCGGCCTCATCTTCGAGCTTGCCCAGTTCCAAGCGGCCCTTGGCCACCGATTGCAACGGCTTTTTCTCGAATTCGGTGAGATGCTGCATCACCCATTCGTCCACGCGGTCGCTCATCAGCAGCACTTCCACGCCCTTCTTGCGGAACACTTCGAGGTGCGGGCTGTTCTTGGCGGCAGCAAAGGTTTCGGCGGTGACGAAGTAAATTTTTTCCTGTTCAGGCTTCATGCGCGCGATGTAATCGGCGATGGAAACATCCTGCGCCTCGGTGTCGTTGTGGGTCGAGGCAAAACGCAACGTCTTGGCGATGCGTTCGCGGTTGGCATAATCTTCGACCACACCTTCCTTGATCACCTTGCCGAATTCCTTCCAGAAGATAACGAATTTTTCCTTGTTGTTTTCGGCGAGGTCTTCAATCATCGACAGCACGCGCTTGACGTTTGCGCCGCGCATGGCCTCGATGTCTTTCGACTCCTGCATCATTTCACGCGACACGTTCAGCGGCAGATCTGCCGAATCGATCACGCCACGCACGAAGCGCAGATACACCGGCAGCAGTTGCTCGGCGTC
>SYEN01000396.1 GCA_005800795.1 Burkholderiales bacterium
AAAGCACTTGCGACCCCTCAAATAGTTGGCCGCACAGCTAAAAACCGTGTGTCCGCCGCTTGTTTTCACTCTGGTAACCATAGGTATCCTCTAGGATACTTTGGTTACGAAACGCCCTAATTACCAAAACAAATACTTACAGCATATCTGCCTGCGTCACTTCTTGTCGTTAAACACACCCGCCAGCGGCCCGCGGGTCCAGTACGGCACGTATTCGTTGACGATATCGAGATACTTGGCGGCATCGCCAAACAGCGTCACATCCATTGGCGTGGTGAAAGGCGCGCAGGCTTCGATCCAGCCGATGTAATCGATCTGGTTGTTGTAATCGGAACGCAGCACGCGTACCTGTTTGGTCTCAGGGCGTTTTTCGAAATTGGCGCGCACGCCTTGTGTGATGCGATCAGCCAGCGTATCGGGCACGTTGTGAAAGCGTAGAAACGTCAACCGCGCGAAGTGCCCGGTCAGCGCCTGCCCTGGATAAATCTGCGTGCCGCTGCCGCGCCACTGCCCGCGCACCTTGGTCAGCATGCGCTTGGTCCAGGCGCTAAAACCGTTCCACGCGCGGCTCTTGTAGGCCTCACCCTCAAGCACATCGATGGTGGTGAGGTCATACATCGACAGATAACGCGGCCAGCCGTTGATGCACACAAAACGCAGCCCCGTCTCAAAGCCCGGGATCGACGTGCGGTCGGGCACGTGCTCCATGTCGTACCAGTCGTTGAATTCCTCATCGTAGGCGGGTGTCGGCTCCATGGTTACCATGAGGAAACCCTTGCCCTGTTTTTGTTCAGCCATGCGGTTGCTCGCTTTTTGTGATTGCACGAAAGGTACTTATGTTCTTGGCGCCAGCGCCGCCGCATACTGCCCCGCCAGCCGCCCCGAAGTAAACCCCCAACCGATATGGTTGCCGTGGCCCTTTAACAGCAGTCCGCCCTGCCCGGTTGCGCCGGCAGCATACAACCGCGGTATGGGTACATCGTTCTTGCCCAGTACTTGCAGACCTGCGTTAATCGCCAGTCCGCCGTCCGTGTAGTTGATGTAGTTCTTCACCGGCCCCAGCACGACGTAGGGGCCTTCGCCCACCGCAGGACGCTCGCCACGACCCGGCGGCCCCACACCCTGGTTATACGCGGCAACCGTACGTTTTAATTCCACGGCGTCCATACCCAGCACCTTCGCGACATCTTCCAACGTGTTGCCACGCCGCACCAAATCCGGCCGCGTTCTTTCGTAATCCTGCAAATAGGCAAACGCCACACCCGGCGCGGTAGACACATAGTCCGGCCACTGCGTGAATTTTTGCGCCACGCGCGCATCGCACAGGATATATCCGACGCCATCCGGCTGCAGCGCAAGTTCAAACACCATGGACTGGGTTTCATCGGCGAAGCGCTCGCCCCTGGCATTGATCAAAATCGCGCCGTTGTGAAACAGCTTGCGCTCCGGCACCATCACTGTAGTCATGAAACCCATGATGAAGTGCCGCACCAGTGAGCGCGGGGCATGGCGCATCACACGGTTGCACACGCGCATCAGCCACGCTGACGGCGGTAAACGGCTTTGCCAGGCGGGCGTCAAAGGACGCACGAATCGCATGCCACCGCCGTACATGTCCGGGTTGATGATGCGTGCCCCCAAGTCCAGCGCCATGCGATGCCCGTCGCCGGTATTGGTCGGGTTAACCGCTTCGGTGGCGGCCACGGCTTCACTGACAAATTGCGCCTTAAATCCCGGATCAGCGGCATAGTCGCCACTGGCGAGGATCACGCCCTTTGTCGCTTCCATGGTTTCCACACGGCCATCGAGCTCTATTTCAACACCGGTCACTTCGCCGTTCGCCGTCAGCAGCTGTTGCGCACGCGCGCTGGTGAATATCTCAACACCGATCTTGCGCGCATGTTTTTCGGCATGAAAAATGTACGCCGCCGAGTTGGGCATGATCTGATGCATGCGCGGCTTGCGATGCGGCGGCTCGTCCATCGGGCCCATGAATACGGCGCCCCATTCCTCCAGCAGACGCACGCTTTCCGGCACATGCTCGCACAGCACGCGCGCGAGTTCGTTGTTGTCCGGCCGATCCGCGTGATGTTGCGAAAATTTCTCCATGTCCTCAAGGTGTTCGGCAGGCGTATCGCTGATGCCCACGCGCCTTTGATCCGCTGTTTGTGTGGCGCTGATCGAGCCGATGGATCGAGCCGTGGTACCGCCCAGCGAAGGATTTTTCTCCAAAAGCAGTACGCTGGCCCCCGCCGCGCGCGCGCCGATGGCGGCTGCCACCCCCGTGCCGCCACCACCCACCACCACCACATCAAATCGCTTCAATCGATCCTCGCTTTGGAAAACTCAATAATCTTGGCCCACTTTGCAATATCGGCTTTGATGAACTGCGCCAGAACTTCCGGTGTGCTGCCGATCAAATCCGCACCCATCGCAGTCAGCCGCTCGCGTACGTCAGGCAGGTGCAAGGCGCCGGTGAAATCTGCATGCAAAAGTCTGATCAGCGCCCGGGGCGTGGCTGCCGGCACCACCACGGCGTACCACGTAGCCGAGTCATAGCCGGGCACGCCCGATTCGGCGATGGTGGGAATTTCCGGCACGGCGACGCTGCGTTTGGCCGTGGTCACCGCCAGTGCGCGCAGACGCCCCGTGCGAACATGCGGCATCACCGATCCGGGTATGGCGAACATCACCTGAATCTGCCCGGCGAGGAGGTCGTTCATCACCAGCGCGACGCCTTTGTAAGGCACGTGGTTCAAGGAGATGCCCGTCATCGCTTTCAACATCTCGGTCGACAGATGCGAGGGACCGCCATTACCCGACGACGCATACGCAAACTTGCCGCCCTGTGCCTTTGCCAGCGCGATGAATTCCTGCAGGTTCGCGACCTTCAACGACGGATGCACGACCAACACAAAGGGAGAAGACGCCAGCAGCGTGACCGCCGCGAAATCACGCACGGGGTCGTAGTTGAGCTTCTTGTAAAGGCTCGCGGAGATGGCATTGGCGATGTTGTACTGATAAATCGTGTGGCCATCAGGTGGCGCCGCGGCAGCAAGCTCTGCTGCGATATTGCCGCCGGCGCCCGCTCGGTTGTCGATCACCACTTGCTGGCCCCACTTGTCGGTGAGCTTTTGCCCCAACACCCGGCCGATCACGTCCGCGCCGCCGCCTGGTGGAAACGGCACAATAAAGCGCACCGGCTTGGAAGGAAACGCCTGCACCTGCGCCATGGCCGTCGCCGGCAGACACACCGCCATCAAGCTCAAACACCAGGTTCCCGGACTTGCCATGTCGTGCCCCTTCTCTTTCCCCATACCGCCAGTGAGTGCAATATACTTGCGCCGCTCCTGCGTCACTGGCGCACATCTGGCGTGCCAATGTTTCATCCTTTGCACTCTATTTTATAATCCCAGCCCGTGCGCTACGCCCTGAGTCCAGAATCTGCAATATCAGTTCAGGTTCGCCCGTTCGGCGGCATTACCTCTTAAAGGACAATTCTCATGCACCATCCTTCGTGGAATTTTGCCTTGCCAATTGCACTGCTGTGCTGCGGGTTGGGCGCTCAACTCGGCGGGGTCGCTCAGGCGCAAACGTTTCCGTCCAAGCCGATACGCATTATTGTCGCATTCCCTGCGGGCGGCGGCACCGATATCGTTGCGCGCATGATCGCGCCCAGGCTCGGCGAGGCCCTGGGCGCCACGGTTGTGGTCGATAATCGCGCGGGCGCGCAAGGGATTGTCGGGACGGAAATCGCCGCAAAATCCCCGCCCGACGGACACACGCTGTTCATGGGCACCCTGGGCAATATCGCGGTCAACCCGGTGCTGTGGGGCAATAAGCTGCCGTTTAACCTGGAGCGCGATCTGGCGCCGCTGACGCAAGTGGTCGATGTGTGGTTCCTGCAGATGATTCACCCCTCGCTGCCGGCGAAAAACCCGCGCGAACTGATAGCGCTGGCCAAGTCGCAGCCCGGGGCGTTGAACTACTACTCCAGCGGCGCTGGCGGCGCGCCGCAGCTTGCGGCGGAAATGTTTAACGGCATGGCCGGCATAAAAACCACCCACGTACCGTACAAAGGCAGCGCGCCCGGCATGACCGATCTGATGGCTGGGCATATTCAGATCGGCTACGACAGCGTGGTGCAATCACTGCCGTTCGTCAAGTCCGGCAAGCTGCGGGCGATTTCGGTGCTGGGCGCCAAGCGCATTCCGCTGCTGCCTGACATCGCGCCTATGAAGGAAACCCTGCCGGGTTTCGAACTCACCAACTGGTTTGGGCTGATGCTGCCATCGGCCACGCCCGCGGATATCCGCAATCGACTGCACGCGGAAGTGGTGAAAATCCTGCGCTCGCCAGAAATCAGGGATCGGCTGCTGGCCATGGGTGCGGAAACCGTGGGCAGCACACAAGATCAGTTTGGCGCCTTCATCAAATCCGAAATGGCCAAATGGGGCAAAGTCATCCGCGACGCCAACATCAAGCCGGAATGACATACGTGTTTGCAGTTGCTTTTGTGGCGACGATGCAAAATGCGGTTTTGGCAGCACGTCCATGACATCCCGGTTTTTGTCGGGCCTGCCGCTGTCTGATCAAGTCGCCGCGCACATCCTGCGCCAGCAGGCGCGGCATATCGGCGAGCGCATTTTTGTCAGCTGCAACGGCAAGGACGTCAGCTATGCCGAAGCCGACCGGCGCGCCGATCGCGTCGCGTCAGCGTTTCTCGCATTGGGCGTCGCCAAGGGGGAGCGTGTCGCGCTGCTGTTGCACAATTGCTTTGAATATCTCGACCTGTGGTTCGGGCTGTCGCGCATCGGCGCGGTACAACTGCCGCTGAACACCGCTTACAAAGGCCAGCAACTCGCCCACACATTAAAGCGCGCACCCGTGGGCATAGTCGTCGTGGAAGACGCGTTGCTGCCCGAACTGGAAAGGGTTATCGACCCCATCGGCACGATCAAATGCCTCATTGTAATCGGTAAAACCAGGCCACAGTGTAATTGTAAGTATCTGTTTTATAAGGATATTTTTTTTAATTCTCCCACGTCTGCACATGCGCGGCCAGAAGTCGGGGTCAGTGGCGCCGACGTCGGCGTGATCATGAACACGTCGGGCACCACCGGACCGTCCAAAGGCGTCCTGCTATCGCACGCGCAGCAATATATTCTGGGCCGCAACATCGTCAACGATATGGCCCTGACTGCGGACGATGTTTTCTACAATTTTTTTCCACTGTTTCACAATACCGCGCAGGCGATGATTACGCTGCCCGTGCTGCTTGTGGGCGCGAAGATGGTGTTGAGTGACCGATTCAGTGCGACGAAATTTTGGCCTGATGTTCGCGGGCTCGGCTGCACGGCGTTTTATTACATCGGCGAAATTCTGCGCATTTTGTTGAAGTCCACCACAGCCGCCGACGGTGCCGGCACACCACTGCGTATCGGCTGGGGCATAGGCGCATCCGCGGCAGATTTCTCGGAATTCCAATCGCGCCATGGCGTGCAAATGCGAACCGGCTACGGCTCCACCGAAGGCAACGTCGGGGTCTACCTGCCGCATGAAAAACCGAATCTTGCGAGCGTAGGCCTTCCGCTGCCGGGTTTTGAAGTGCGCATCGCGGGTGAAGACAACGATCCGCTGCCGCCGGGCAAGACTGGTGAAATCCTGGTGCGCGGCAGCGAACCGTGCACCACCATGCTGGGCTACGACGGTGATCCGGCTGCCACCCTTGCCGCATGGAAAGACCTGTGGTTTCACACCGGCGATGCTGGGTATCTCGACTCCGGGGGCAACCTGTTCTTCACCGGTCGCGTCAAGGACGCCATGCGGGTACGCGGCGAAAATGTGTCCGCCTTTGAGGTGGAGCAGGCCATCGCCGAGGTAGAGGGCGTGATGGAAGCCGCCGCCATCGCTGTCCCCTGCGAATTGGGCGGCGACGAGATTAAAATCGTGGTGGTGGTACGGGCAGATGCAACGCCCACGTGCGAGGCACTGATTCAACATGCAGAAAAGTGCTTGCCAAGATACGCTGTGCCGCGCTATGTAGAGTTTATCGAAGCGCTTCCCAAGACAGAAACCAATAAAGTGCGCAAGAATGTGTTGCGCGAAACCCCGTTTACCCCGGCAACATGGGATCGGCTCAAAGCTTCGACATGACCCACATGCCCGACGACTACACTATGAGACAGGAAAAACATGTTTGATCTAACAGGAAAATCAGCCTTCGTCACCGGCGCGAGCCGCGGCATTGGTAGAAGCGTCGCGGTGTCACTCGCACAAGCAGGGGCAGACGTAGCACTCATCGGCCGCGACACCGCCGCGCTCGAAGAAACCCTGGCCGCGGTCAAAGCCACGGGCCGCCGCGCGCTGGCGCTCAAAACCGATGTCACCAGCGCCGACAGCATAGGTGCTGCTGTTGCGGCAACGGTCAAAGAATTCGGCAAGATCGACACGCTGGTGTGCAACGCGGGCGTGCAAAGACTAAAGCCCTTTCTCGACATGAAGCCCGAAGACTGGCGCAGCCTGATCAGCACCAACCTGGAAGGCGCGATCATGACCATGCAGGCCGTGGGCCGCGGCATGGTCGAACAAAAAAGCGGCTCCATCATCACCATGTCGTCGATCTATAGCTTTGTCGGCGCGCCGTGGAACTCCATTTACTGCATGACCAAAGGCGGCCTTGCGCAGTTGTCCAAGGCGCTGGCGGTGGAATGGGCTCGCTACAACATACGCGTCAATGCCATCTGCCCCGGCTGGATCGAAACCGATTTGACCAAACCCTATATGCAGGATCAGAAAACCGTCGATGCGGGCTTGCGGCAGATTCCGTTGCGGCGCTTTGGCAAACCCGAGGACATTGGCCCGATGGCGGTGTATTTGGCGGCGGATGAATCGTCGTTTGTCACGGGGCAGGCGTATGTGATCGACGGTGGGCAGATTGCGCACTAAAACCCTTTCGCCACGGAGGAACAGAGTTCACAGAGAGCATGGTGGTAACAGCAATCTCTCTGTGAACTCTGTGTCCTCTGTGGCAAACGCTTTTAAGAAAGCACTTTCATGAGCGAAGCACCCCAACGTATGAAGCGCATCATCGAACTCGATGATGCGCTCGCCAAAGTCAAAGACGGCATGACCATCGCCATTGGTGGTTTTATCAATTCCAGCCACCCTATGCTGGTGGTGCGCGGCCTGATTAAACGGGGTTTGAAAAACCTCACCGTGGTAGGGCCCGCATCATCGGGACTGGAAATTGATTTGCTGATTGCTGCCGGCGTAGCGAAAAAAGTTATCGCACCCTATGTCGGCGGCGAAGTGCTGGCACCCATCGGCCCGGCATTTCGCGCCGCCGCCGAACGTGGCAAGGTCGAAATCTTCGAACTCGACGAGGCGATGTATTACTGCGCCCTGCGCGCCGCCGCGCAGCGTGTGCCGTTCAACCCATGGCGCTCGGGTTTAGGCACCTCGTTCACACAGATGAACCCGGCAATCAAGGAATTCAAAGACCCGCTCAATGGTGAAACACTGCTGGCGATACCGGCGGTCAATATCGATATCGCGTTTTTGCACGCCGCCACCTCTGACCCCTACGGCAATGTTCAATACATTGGCCACGGCTACGGCGACCGCGCCATCTACGCCGCCGCCGACGAAACCTATGTGCAAGTAGAACAGGTCGTATCAAACGAGCAGATCAAGGCCGATCCAGGCAAGACCGCGGTCCCCGGCGCGGACGGCATTATCCGCGCGAAATTCGGCGCGCACCCCTATTCCAGCCACGGCCATTACATCGAGGACAAGGCGCACATCAAGCGCTATGTGCAAGCCGCCACCGCATGGGCCAAGTCGGATGATTTTACACCGCTCAAGGCCTATCTAGATGAATTCGTCACCGGGCCGAAGGATCACGCCGAGTATCTGGAGCGTGTAGGCATACGCAACCTGCTGTCACTGAACGAGTATTGATATGGAAGCCACAACCAAGGAAATCATGGCGACCGTGCTCGCGCGCGACCTCGTTGACGGCGAGTGGGTCGAAGTCGGCGCCAATCTGCCGGTGCCGCGCGCCGGCGTGCTGCTGGCGCACCTTATGTGGGGTGCGAACATGTCGGTGATGGTGGCGATGACCAAGGCCAATGTGCTGAACGAACCGGTGATCGAGGAGTTTGAGTTGATTACCGATCACCGCGCCACGCGCTGGGCCGAGGCCTACTACCTGCACAACGATCTCGTTGAGAACATGAAGTTTCGCAAACGCGGCGTGTTTTTCGCCGGTGCGTTACAAATCGATCAATACGGCAACAGCAACCTGATCGGCATCGGCAAGAATTACAAGGCGCTCAAGTTCCGCGGCCCCGGCGCCATCGGCGTGTGCAATGCCACCGTGATGAACAGCCGCTTTCATCTGGTGGTGAATTCACACGACCCGCGCATCTTTGTGCCGAAGTGCGATTTTATTTCCGCGCTGGGCTGGGGCAGCGGTGGCGACGATGCCCGCACCAAGCTCGGCCTGCCCGGTGGCGGCCCGCGTTACGTGGTCACGCCGCTGTGCGTGATGGATTTTGAAGACGGTACGAAGCGCATGCGCTTGAAGTCGCTGCATCCCGGCGTGAGCGTGGAAGATGTGAAGAAGAACACCGGATTTGAATTGGTGATTCCGGCCAGTGTGCCGGCCACCGAACCACCCACCGCTGAACAACTGCATGTGTTGCGCACACGCATTGATGCACAGGGTGTGTTACGGAAGTAACGAATAGACGGAAACCACAACTACCAACACTGTCGTTCCCGCGCAGGCGGGAACCCATAGTGCAGTGCCATAGGGCACAACGCATGGATTCCCGCCTCATTTGCGTGAATGTCGGGAATGACAGCGGAAAGATTTACTTGCTCACAAACAGTTACGGAGAACACATGGCACACGAATGGGCCACCAAAATCAGCCGCGTCATGGACGGCAAAGTCATCATCCACGGCTACTCGCATGAAGGCCTGATTGGCGATTACACCTACGCCGATGGCGTATTCCTGACGATACGCGGCGAGCTGCCGACGAAGCAGGAAAGCAAGATGATGGACGCCATGCTGAATAGCCTGCTCGATCATGGCTTTGTCGCGGCCAGTGTGCTGGCGGCGCGTTATGCGGCCTCCGGCAACCCGCAATTGGTGCCGGGCACGGCAGCTGGTTTGCTGACCGCGGGCTCCAACACCATTTCACCGCAACACAGCGCCGAGTTTCTCGACAACGCGGTGAAGATGATGAAGGCTGACAACATCACGATGGAGGAAACCGCCAAACGCGTGGTGGCCGACATCCGCGCCAAGAAAAAACGCATCCCTGGCTTGGGCCACCCCACGCACAAGGGGGACGACTTCCGCGCCATCAGGCTGCGTGCGATTGCTGCCGAGAATGGCTTCGTTGGCGACAAAATCAAAATGTTCGAGACCATCCACGCCGAGTTTGTGCGCGTGAGCAACCGTCAGGGCCTGTGCATCAACGTTGATGGCATGCTGGGCGCCATCATGAGTGAGATGGGTTTCCGCCCGATGCAGATGGCGGCGGTGGCCTTGATCGCGGTGGTGCCGGGCATCATGGCGCATGTGATCGAAGAGATCGAGGAAGGCAAGCCGTTGCGCATTGTGCGCGATGAGGATTGTGATTATTTGGGCAAGGCGGAAAGGCCAGTGCCTAAGAAGTGAGGCGTGAGGGGTGAGGCGTAAGGCGTAACCCCATCTGTCAGAGATGCATTCGAGGAGAACACAATGAGCGACGACAAAATCAAGTGGGATCAAGTAGACAAATGGGTGGCGCGTCAAGGCCTTAAAACCACCTGGCGGCCCTATGGCATGCCCGAAGTGCTGGACCCTTTCACCAGCCGCTTCGCCGACGTGGACCCCATGCCGAAGTGGGACATCCCTAAAAAGGTGATGATCGCGGCCACCATCACCGGCGCGTTTTTTAGCAAGCGCAGCAACCCGAATCAACCGATCACGGTACGGGAAATCCGTGATTCGGCCGAGGAATGCATCAAGGCCGGTGCACCCAGCATACACATCCATGTGCGCGACGACGGCGGCTTTAACGCACTCGACCCGCAGCGCTTTCACGACGTGATCGCGCCGCTGAAAAAGAAATATCCCGATGTGATGTTCGACGGCTGCCTGGTGGCGGTGACTGACGAAGAAAGCGCGGTGATGGAATCCACCATGAAGATGGGGCTCTTCGACGCACTGCCCGTCAACACCACCGCCATCTGCTGCGGTGACAGCATGTTTTTCAAGGCGCCGCATGTGGTGATCAAAAAGGCGCAACTGGCGCAACTGCATGGCGCCAAACCCATTATCTCGGTCTACGACGATGGCGACATCGACAACGCGCGTCGCTTTCTGGTGGCGAGCAAGCTGGTGAAGCCGCCCTACTACTGGCTGATTCTGCCAGCACTCCCCGGTTGCGCACCGATGCACAACCCGCAGCAGATGGTCGATGGCCTGATGCGCATGGTGCGCACGATTCGCGATATTGATCCCAACTGTTTTATTTTGGTGTGCGCCGCTGGCCGTGCCAGCACCTATCTCACCACCTTTGCCACGCTGCTCGGCCTGCATGTGCGCGTGGGCATGGAAGACACGCTGTGGCCGTACCCGCATCGCGACGACATCATCAAGCGCAACGTCGATCACTTCTTGCAGATGAAGCAAATAGCCCAGCTACTGGGCCGTGAATTGATGACGCCCGCCGAATACCGCGAAGCGCTGGGCATGGCGCCCAAGGCTGTCACCGCTGTTGCCGGAGCGAAATAGATGGCTGATTTCACAGGCAAAGTAGCGCTGGTTACCGGCGGTGGCCGCGGCTTGGGCCAAGGCACCTGCGTAGAGCTGGCATCACGTGGCGCGATGGTGGCAGTCGCGGACCGCAAACCCGAAATAGCAGAGGAAACCGTCGCCCTGTGCAACAAAGCGGCCATGAACGGCAAGGGCGCAAAGGCTTTCGTCTTCGATCAGGCCAAAGGCGACAGCGTTGAAGCCATGGTGGCCGAAGTCGCCGCGCACTACGGCCAGATCGATCTCTTATTTGCCAACGCAGGCACCGGCAAATTCGTACCCCTCGTAGATATGAAGAAAGCCGACTGGGATTTCATCATGCAGGTGAATCTCAACGGCGCGTTTTATGTTTGCCAAGAGGTTGCAAAACGCATGATCGCGCGCGGCAAAGGCGGCAAAATCGTATTGACCGCGTCGTCAGGCTCCAAAGTGATTGCCGATCAACTCGGCGCCTACTGCGCCTCCAAGGCCGCGGTAGAAATGCTGATGAAGCATATGGCCGCCGAACTCGGCAACTACCGCATCAACGTCAACGCCATCCTGCCCGGTGTGATCGAAACCGGCATGACCACGCCGATGCTGCGCGATGAGCGCATGCAACGCATGCTGATCCGCGAAACGCCGGTGGGCCGCTGGGGCAAGCCGGAGGATGTGGCGAAACTCGTGGCGTTTTTATTGTCCGACGATGCCTCATACATCAACGGTGAAGGCATCATGATCGACGGCGGGCAAACGCTGCATGGCTTCCCTCGCTGGTACGCGCTGGATTACACCAAGGACAATGTGTGTGACTGGGAAGAACGGTTTAATGAGTATCCCTATAAGGCGTGAGGGGTGAGGCGCAATAGGCCACATCATTCGCGAACGTTCTTGGTGTGCCTTGCAACGCACGTCAACATCCAGACACTGTCGTTCCCACGCAGGCGGGAACCCATAACACCGCAGCCCCGCAGTCACCGCATGGATTCCCGCCTTAGCGGGAATGACAGGTTTCAGTTTTTCTTGCTCACGATGCAGTACTAGTTGTCGACAGATGCCACCACTCAAGCGCGTACTAACTGACGTCATCGTAGTCGGCGGCGGCGGCGCGGCCTTGGCCGCCGCCAGCGCGGCCCGCAGCGCCGGTGCAGACGTCATCCTCCTAGAAAAAAATCCACAACTCGGCGGCTCAACTGCGTGGTCAGTAGGCTCCGTCACTGCCACGCAAACTCCGCATCAACATAAAGCTGGCATCCTCGGCGACAACCCGCAACACCACCTCGAAGACCTCCGGCTCTTTTCACGAGCACTCAGGCTCGAACACTGCGATAACTTCGAGCTGGGCCGCCTGCTGTGCGAGTACTCGCCGGCGATGTTCGATTGGCTGCTCTCCACTGGCCTCGAATTCGTAGGCCCTTTCCCCGAGCCGCCGCATCGTGTCCCCCGCATGCACAATGTGCTGCCCAATTCGCGTGCGTTTCCGTGGTTGCTGGGGAGGCATTGTCGCAAGCAGGGCGTGGATATACGCCTGAACACCGAAGTGCTGCACCTCATCATGGATAAGGCGAAGGGTGACCGTGCGCACGGAGTACTGGCGCGCGCAGCCGACGGCTCATGCAGCGAATACATTGCCCGCAAAGGCGTGGTGCTGGCTGCGGGCGATTACAGCGGCGGGCGAGAACTCAAGGCGCGCTTCTCATCGGAACTCATCGCCAACGTTGATGCCGTCAATGCCACCAACACCGGTGACGGTATCCGCATGGGGTTGGAGAACGGCGGCACGGTGATCAACGGCGATTACATCCGCGGCCCGATTCTGCGTTTTGTGCCCCCCATGCACACCACCTTTGAGAAATCGCTCCCGCCGCTGCCCGCCATTACGAAACTGCTGCATTGGGGTTTTGATCATTTACCCAAGCGTATCCTGAGGCCAGTGTTGATGAACTACCTCACCACGGCGCTGGCGCCCGAAAATAGCCTCTACGAGCATGGTGCGATTTTGGTCGACAGGGACGGTCTGCGCTTTGGGGATGAACGCGACCAGCCGGCACGTAACGCCGCTTTACGGCCCGACGGTATGGCGTGGATGATTTTTGACAGCACGGTAGCCGATCAATATCAGCAGTGGCCACATTTCGTTTCAACCGCACCCTCCATCGGTTATGCCTATCTCGAAGACTACCGCCGCACCCGGCGGGACATTTTTCACTGTGCCGCCACGCCCGGCGAACTGGCCGCCAGCATGAAGTTGCCCCGTACCGCCTTTGAAAAAACGCTGGCGGATTACAACGCCAATGCCGCTGCAAGCGACGCACCCGTTCGCGGCGACCGCCCAGCCATCGTGAAGCCGCCGTTCTACGCGCTAGGCCCGGCCAAGGCGTACATCATCTTCACCAACGGCGGCCTAAAGGTCACGCTGAATCTGGAAGTGGTCGGCAAGAACGAACAGATCATTCCCGGCCTGTATGCCGCTGGCGCCAACGGCCAAAGCGGCATGCTGCTCGAAGGCCACGGCCATCATTTGGGATGGGCATTTGTATCGGGGCTTATTGCTGGAAAAAACGCGGCGCAGGCCCAAGCCTGAGTGGGCAGAGCGCCTGCTACTTCGGCAACAGCATATCGACGATTACGCGCACCAGTTCGACAAACGCGCGCATGAGCAAAAACAAAAATGCCGATGCAACCACGCCCATCGCAATAACCCACGGCGGAATGCTGCACACCGCGACACACAGCACGCTCGCCAGCAGCGGCAGCACGCCGCAGACAATTGCAATCCAGTCACCGTGTTTGACGATGAATTGCAGCATCCAGTACGGTGAAGGCGGGGTTTCGTAGGTATCGTTCATGATGTTCAGTGGATGCATCGTAAGTATTTGTTTTTATTGATATTTTAATGCTGCGCTTAATGATCCGCCAGCAAGCTACCATAGCCACTGATCGAGTGAGGCACCCCCGCAGCCCGCAACAACTTCCACAACGTTGCCTGCGTGGAAGTAATCACCGGTTTGCCGCTTTCCGCCTCGATGCGTGCCACGACGTCCTGAGAATTCATGTTCAAGCAGGTAATCAACGACGCGTCTGCGCCGCCGTCACCACTTTGGCGCCAGGATTTTTTCCATAGCGCGTAGATATCCTCTGCCGTGGGGTCGGCCAGCGCAAAGGCATCGGCTATGCCCAAATGCGCCGAACCCACAATCTCAAAACCGGCAGCGGAAAAGAACACATGCTCGGCGTCGTCGATGGCCTTGGTGTAGGGTGAGCAAACAGCGATACGCCTCGCCCCTGCTGCGCGTAAAGCCTCAATGATGGCGCTGGTGGCGGTAAATGCCGGCACGCCTGCTGCCTGATTCAGCTCGTGATTCAGGCGCCCGTCGTACTCCAGCCCCTGCACGATGCTGGAAGCCGTACAGCAGTACGCCACGCTCGCCGGCTTGCAGCTCATGATCTGCTTTACGCCACGCAGGCCTTCCTCACGATCCATACGTACCAGTGCGTCCGCAGTCAGATTGTTGTCGAGAAACATGCGTGCGGCGTGCACCGTGACGCCCGGCGGGCACACGCGGCTGAACCAAGGCTCCACCACCGTGTTCACGCTGGGCACGATGACGCCAATGCGCACACCCGTTGCCACGTTACTCACTTCCCCGTCAGTAACAATTCGAACACGCGATTCAGATCTGCCGCCTGATCCACGCTCCACAGCGCATTGCGCAGGCTGTCGCGCTGGGCAGCTGGCATGACACCTTCGCACACCATGGCGAATTTGTTATTCACGTCCTCATCGCTCATCGGATTTTCGCGATGTCCCTTCGGGTATTCCGCGACCTCGATCATGCGCTGTCCGCCCTTCGTAACCACCTCGATACGGGTCGTCAGGGCTTCCGGAAACGCCGCCGTGAATGCCTTGTTTTCGCTGATCTTGATGCGCCCCATCAGCGCGTGCAGCACTGGATCGGCGATACGCTCCGGCGTAAAGCTGGTCAGCGTTACCCCGCCGTCGATGAAACCCAACGACAGCAGATAAGGCAGGCTGTGATCGGCAGTCTCACGCGTTTTCGGATGCCATTTCTCCGGCTCGCTGCCGATTTCACTCCACGCCGTGAAATAGGTCTCCACGTTGACAGCCTCGATCTCGGCCACGGCCACCTTCTTGCGCAGTTCCAGCGCGATCCACATCGGCGCCTGCGAGTGATACTCCGACGGAAAAAACTTGAGATTGGTACGCTCGATGCCGAAGGGCTTTCCGTTGCCTCCCAGTTCATTCAGTGTGAACTTGCCGGTGACCTTTTCCCAGATGCCATCCTTGCCCTCGAACGCGGCGGTGGGCCCTGTCATACCCGCTTGCGCCAACAGCACAGCCTGCACCGCAGAGCGCGCGGCAGCCGCCGTCGCCACACCCTTCCACATCGCCAGTTCGCCCGCGCGAGACTGACGCGTGGGCACGTTGGCGGTCACGGTAATTGCGAGCGCGTGGGCCGTTTGATCAAACGAGAGCTTCAGCATCTTCGCCACGCCAGCCGCCACGCTCATACCAAGGAAAAAGCCCTGATCCCACCCCTTGTCGCGCAGGGCCACCTGATCGGCCATGGCGGTAAACATCTCGTAGCCGGTGGCAATGCCCAGCAACAAATCCTTGCCGCTCAAACGATGCGCGTCGGCCACCGCCAGCATCGCCGGAATCATGTCACTCGGATGCCCGGAACCGATGGAAATATAGGTGTCGTTAAAATCAAGATAGCGCACCATCACCGCGTTGGCGAACGCCGCCATATCGATCGACGTCGTTTTGCCGGTGTTAAAAATACGCGCGGCGGGCGTACCGCTCACATCGGCAGCCACCTTGCGTGCAATATCCGCAGGCTCGCTGGCGTAACCACCAATGGCGCAGGCGATGGCATCGACCAGCCGCTTTTTGGTTTCATGAACCGCCGAGGAAGACATCGCGTTGTAGTCAAGACCCGTGATGTATTCGGCCAATTTTCTTGTGGTGGTATCCATTGTGCCTCCCTCGAAAAACCTTTCCAGTACCGCCTACACCACGCCATTCGCCCGCAGCGCAGCGATCTCAGCATCGCTGTAACCGATGCCGCGCAGCACCCGGTCAGTGTGCTCACCCACCGCGGGCACCTTTTCCATAAGCGGCTCATATTCCGATGACGTCATCGGTGGCAGCAGCGCGGGAATACGTCCGTTGGGCGTATCCACTTCGCGCCAGCGATTGCGCGCCTTCAATTGCGGATGATCCCACACCTCTTCCGGCGTGTTCATGCGTGCATTGGCAATGCCCGCTTCGTCGAGCTTGGCCACCACCTGCCCGGCTGTCATGCCGGCAAAAATTTTTGTAATCAGCGCGACGACTTCAGCGCGCGCGGCATTGCGCTTGGTGTTGTTGTTGAAACGCTCATCGGTGGCCAGCTCGGGCTGGCCCAGCACGATTTTGCAAAACGACGCCCATTCACGCTCATTCTGGATACCAAGCATCACGTCCTTGCCGTCGCCTGCCTGGAAGCGGCCATAGGGCACGACAATCGCGTGATCGGTGCCAGTGCGTTTAATCGGCGTACCGCCAAAGTGGTTATACATGATGGGGTGGTTCATCCACTCCACCATCGCCTCAAACATGGTGACCTCGACCCGCTGGCCCTTGCCTGTGCGCTCGCGCTGATACAACGCGCCCATGATCGCTGAGTAGGCATACATGCCGGTGCCGATATCGGTCATCGACACGCCCACCTTGGCGGGAAATTCCGGTGTGCCCGTCACACTCAAAATGCCCGCTTCGCTTTGAATCAGCAGGTCATAGGCCTTCTTTTTCGCGTATGGACCGCTATCGCCGTAGCCGGAAATATCGCAAACAATCAGCCGCGGATGCTTTGCCAACAGTTCATCCGCACCCAGTCCCAGGCGCTTGGCCGCACCCGGCGCAAGGTTCTGCAGAAAAATATCCGCCCCAGCGATAAGTTTCATAAGTATTTGTTTTGATTCAGGTTTTTTGACATCCAGCGAGAGGCTTTCCTTGCCGCGATTAAGCCACAGAAAATACGCCGACTGCCCATTCACCGACTGATCGTAACCGCGACCAAAGTCACCCACGCCGGGTCGTTCGATTTTGATCACGCGCGCGCCCTGCTCCGCCAGTTGCCGCGCGCATAGGGGCGCTGCCACGGCTTGATCCATGGAGATTACGGTTAGGCCTTCGAGCGGAAGCATCAAAACGACCTCGGCATGCCCAACACATGCGCCCCAATATACGACAGGATCAAATTCGTGGAAATCGGCGCCACCTGGAACAACCGCGTTTCGCGGAACTTGCGCTCCACGTCGTACTCCGCCGCAAAGCCGTAGCCCCCATGACTTTGCAGGCACGCGTTCGCTGCATTCCATGACGCCTCCGCGCCCAGCATCAGCGCCATGTTGGCCGCTGCGCCGCATTCCTGATGTTCGTCGAACAGGCCCGCCGCCTTGTAGCGCATCAGGTTGGCGGCCTCCACGCCGGCGTAGGCCTTGGCAATGGGGAACTGGATG
>SYEN01000397.1 GCA_005800795.1 Burkholderiales bacterium
ACTCTATCCAACTGAGCTACGGGCGCTCAAGTCACAATTATATCAAAAACTCAAGGCGTTACGAAGTGCGCGCAGGCCGGTCGGCGTGACGAGGTCTTGTTGCATTAATTGCTAACGCCTGACTTTGCTCCGTAGTCAGCGCTTTTGCCCCCCTCCATCGGCTATTGCTGCTTCAGCTTGTCTTTGTAGAGGCTATCGAGATAGGTATCGTTGGGATCCATGATACCGCTCACCGAACATTCGGGTGGGGAGACTTTGCGCTTGATGGTCATGCTGCCGTTAATGTCGCCGGACATACCGCAGAATTTGCCGCGCGCCACCTGCTCGAATTCGAACACGTAGGCGTCCGTCGTAGTGCGCATCAAAAAGCGCCCCTGCGGTGTATGTACGCGCGTGTGACCCTCCGGCGTAAGCCGCCATTTGGTGCCTTGCGTGGTGCGCGCAAAATCCAGTGCGCAGGTGCGCGGCTTCCATTTGCTGTAGTAGGCAAAGTGGACGACACGCCCGCCGCGTGACTCGAACGCCATGCGCGCGTGAAGGTCTTCGTCACCGGTGATGCAGTCAATGCGTTCCAGAGCACCAGCCAACGCCGCCAGCGGTTTGTCGCCGGGCACGTCGGCCATCGGGTCTATGCGCGGCACGGGCGGGGGTTCAGCCACCACGGGCGGTTGATCAACAGACGTCTGCGTATGCGGTTGATCCGGACGCATCACCGGTTTTTGCAGGGCGCAACCACCCATCAGCATGAGCAGTAAGGCCGCCAAAAAATATCTTTTTAAATCAGATACTTGCATGTTATTTACCCAGGGATGATTCCGTTGCCCCTTCGGCAGGTGCGGGCAAAGGCGGCGCTCCGCCTGCCGCAGCTGGGTCAGTTGCCGACGGCGCGGCTTCAGTCTCGTTGCGATCCATGATGCCTTCAACCGAGCACTGCCGCTTGGGGCCGCGCGTGACCGTCATCGAGCCGTTGAGTTTGCCCATCATGCCGCAGTAGTGCATACGGTCAACTTCACGAAAAAACATTTGATATTCAGTCCGGCTGACCTGGATCAAAAAATCGCCATACTCGGTGGTGATCACCGTCGCGTCGCCTGTGTCCTTCCACTGGCTAAAGGCATCGTTGCGCTGCAAATGCACGGAGCAGGTGCGCGGCTTCCATTTGCTGTAATAGGCCACACTTTGCACTTGCCCGCCCTGCGCCAGAATAGCGATGCGCGCATGCTGGTCCTCCGTGCCCAGTTTGCAATCGTACTTTTCCACCGGGCCGCGCGGCGGTCCTTTCATCGCGGGCTTGTTCGCGGGCGCAGCCGTTGCTGACGGTTTCTGCTGCGCGTACGACAGTGGTTGCGTCAACGCCGTCAGCACGGCCATCCCGCAGGCAGCCACCACCCCGCGCCAATGCAAACCAGGATTCGTTGTCCGAGTACGCAATTTTCAGCCTTCCAAAATGTGTGTTTGATCTACCTGAAACACGTATTCTAACGGATCAGATTCGACGGGATTTCAAACTCGTTTCGGCGAAATGCATGTCCTCGGGCCAAGTCACTTTGAGATTGCCCGTGCTGCCGGTGATCAGCCTGGGATGCAACCCCATGTGTTCAATCGCACTGGCTTCGTCAGTCACCCAATTTGCGGGTGCTTTGCGCAACGCTTCCAGCAGCAAGCGATAACGAAACATCTGCGGCGTTTGCGCCTGCCACAGATGTTCGCGAGGCACGGTGGCCGCAACGCAGGTATGAGCGTCCGCACGCTTGAGTGTATCGGCCACCGGCACCGCGAGCAGGCCACCCACTGCGTCGCCGGCAAGCGCGTCGATCAAACGGTCAATCAAACCCGCCGTCAAACACGGTCGCGCAGCGTCGTGCACCATCACCCAATCGTCGGGCTCTACCGCATCAGCCATTGCCATCAGGCCGTTCAGCACACTCGCCGCGCGGGTGGCGCCGCCACAGTACAAATGCTCAAGGCGTCCTTTGTACGCCGACCAATCGTATCGCCTGAAGTGAGCATCCCCCGGCGCCAGCACCACGAAAACTTGCGCCAGGCGCGTATGCGTGCACAAGACTTCCACCGCATGACGAATCAGTGGCTGCCCTGCAAGCGTCTGATATTGCTTGGGAATTTCGGCACCCATGCGGCTGCCGCTGCCGGCCGCGGGAATCAGCGCGAAAATGTCAGGCATATGACACGCCGCCGTTGCAGCCGCCGCGCATGAATATTTTTCATGCACGCGATTCTAGCAGCCCTGACACAATCTTCTTTCAGTTCATCGCCTATAATGGTTATCAGTAACTTCACTCACTAAAAGGAATCATCATGGGCTTACTCGATTCAATCCTCGGTTCGGTACTCGGCGGCGGCGCAGGACAAGGGCAGAACTCCGGTCAGGCCGCACTGATCAACGCAGTGATTCAAATGGTCGCCAACAAGGGTGCGGGTGGAGCAGGAGGTGCAGGAGGTGGATTGGGCGCGCTGGTCGGCGCGTTGACGCAAGGTGGTCTGGGTAATGTTGCCAGTTCATGGGTGGGCACCGGACAAAATCTGCCGGTTTCTGCAGAGCAGTTGCAAAGTGCCCTGGGCGGCGGAAGTGGCGGCGGCATGGGAGGCATCCTCGCGCAACTCGCACAACAGGCGGGCATGTCGCAGGGCGATGCGGCTTCCGGCCTGTCGCAAGTACTGCCGGGGCTAGTCGATAAACTCACACCCGACGGCCAGATTCCGCAGCAGGATTCGCTCGAGAAAATGCTGGGTTCGCTCGGCATTGGCAAGTAGTTCAAGCGAAGCACTTGCATGGCATTGGTGCGCGCCGCCGCGATTGCCGGTTTGTTCTATCCGGGCAGCGCGGATGAACTGGCGCGCAGCGTCGATGCCATGCTCGCAGCCGCACAACCATGCGCCGGAGCAGATGCTCCCAAAGCCATCATCGCGCCGCATGCGGGCTTTATCTATTCCGGTGCGGTGGCTGCCAGCGCTTATGCGCAGCTGGCGCCCGCGCGAGACCGCATCAAACGCGTGATACTTTTGGGCCCTGCGCATCGCGTGGCGATTCACGGCATGGCGCTGCCCAGTGCAGAAGCCTTCGCCACACCATTGGGCGTAGTACCCATTGATCAGGATGGCGTCAAAACGTTGATAAAGCTGCCTTTCGTCGGGCAGAATGCTGAAGCACACCGTCTGGAACATTGCCTTGAAGTGCAACTACCGTTCCTGCAAAAAATGTTCGGCGAATTCACCCTGCTGCCGCTGGCGGTGGGGCGTGCCTCAGCAGGGGAAGTCGCGCAGGTACTCGATCTGCTGTGGGGCGATGAAGAAACCTTGATCGTCATCAGTTCCGACATGTCGCACTATCTGTCCTATGACGAAGCGCGCGTGGTGGATGACGGAACCGCGCGGGCCATTGTCAATTTGCGCACCGACATTACCCATCATCAAGCCTGTGGTGCGACACCAGTCAGCGGCCTGACGCTGCTGGCTCAGCGGCGCGGACTAAAACCTTCGCTCATCGACTTGCGCAATTCGGGTGACACGGCCGGCGACAAATCGCGTGTCGTTGGCTACGGCGCATTTGCTTTCCATGAACCCGGCCTTGCCCCTCACTGAAAACACCGGCGAGGATGCCCCCCCCGGCGAAGCCGCTGCCACGCTGGTGGCGATTGCGCGCGGGGCGATTGCAGTCCCGCTCGGCAAACACCACGCCGCCGACGAAAGTGCCCCGTGGCTGCGGCGGCAGGGTGCGTCGTTTATCACACTCAACCTCGACAAAAAATTGCGTGGCTGTATCGGCTCGCTGCAAGCACATCGCCCCTTGATCGACGACGTGAAAGCCAATGCCGCCGCCGCCGCGTTCAAGGATCCGCGCTTCAAGCCGCTCACAGTCGCAGAGTTCGATCAGATCGAAGTTGAAATCTCGTTGTTATCGACCTTGAGCAAACTTAGCTTCACCGATGAAGCCTCGGCGCTGGCGCAACTCAAACCACACGTGCACGGCGTGATTTTTCACTACGGACATCACCGCAGCACCTATCTGCCGCAAGTGTGGAAGAACTTTACGGATCCCGGCATATTTCTGGCCACACTCAAGCAAAAAGCCGGACTTCCACCGAATTTCTGGGATGCCAGCGTGACGATACAAACCTACACCGTCACCAAGCTGCGCGAACCGCCCAGGCTGTAGCCATGGATGCGCCCGCGCGCTGGTGGCACATGAACGCCGACGGGCGCATGCAGTGTGATCTGTGTCCACGCGACTGCAAGTTGCACGACGGTCAGCGCGGCGCGTGTTTTGTGCGTGAGCGTGTGGGCGGGGAAATGCGCCTCGCCACCTATGGCCGCTCGTCGGGCTTTTGCATCGATCCCGTCGAGAAAAAACCGCTGAATCATTTTTATCCTGGTTCGAGCATTTTGAGTTTCGGCACTGCCGGCTGCAACCTTGCGTGCAAATTCTGCCAAAACTGGGACATCAGCAAATCGCGCGACAGTGACCGTCTCGCTGCGCAGGCTGCACCGCAGGCCATCGCCGAAGCCGCACACAACGCCAGCTGCAAAAGTGTGGCTTTTACCTATAACGACCCGGTGATTTTCGCTGAATACGCGATGGACATTGCCGATGCCTGCCACGCGCTCGGCGTACAAACCGTTGCCGTCACCGCGGGCTATATGCACGACGCCCCGCGCCGTGCGTTCTACGAAAAAATGGACGCTGCCAACGTCGATCTCAAAGCCTTCACCGACGAATTTTATTTCAGGCAGTGTGCCGCGCATTTACAGCCCGTGCTTGATACGCTGGTCTATCTCAAGCACGAAACCAGCGTATGGTTCGAAATCACCACACTGCTGATTCCCGGCAAAAACGATTCCGATGAAGAACTCATCGCCGAATGCCACTGGATCAAAAAGGAACTCGGCCCGGACGTGCCGCTGCACTTCACCGCGTTCCATCCCGACTACAAAATGCGCGACATCTCCGCCACACCACCGGCGACGCTGACTCGCGCACGCGACATTGCGCTAAAAGCGGGCCTGAATTACGTCTACACCGGCAACGTGCACGATGAGCGCGGCGGCTCGACCTACTGCCCCAGCTGCAATAATCCATCGAGGCCGCTGATTACGCGCGACTGGTATCGCATCGGGGGGTATCGTTTGACGGCGGATGCGAAATGTCCCGATTGCGGCACAGCCATCACCGGACGTTTCGCGCAGCAGTTGGGAAGGCCGTTTGGACCCAAGCGCATACCCCTGGTGATATCGTCTGCCGGTGTCTGGGAGTAAAAAATTAATCAATAAAAACAAATACTTACATAACATTACACCACAACAAACTCACTCCACTTTCACTCCCGCTGCCTTCACCACCTGCACCCACTTCACCGTTTCACGTGCAATAAAGTCCGCGAATTCACCGGGCGTACCGCCGACAACATCACCGCCTTCTTCCGTCAAGCGCGTGCGCACCAGGGGAATCTGTAACACGGCCGTAATTTCCCGATGCAGCAAGGCGGCAATCGGCGCTGGCACTTTTGCCGGCAGCAACACGCCATACCATTGCAGGGCCTCGTAACCCGGCAGGCCGCTGGCGGCGACCGTAGGCACTTCGGGCAACACCGGTGAACGCAGCGGACCGCTGACGGCCAGCGCACGCACGCGTCCCGAGCGCACGTGCGGCAACGTCGGCACGATGTTATTCATCGCCGCACTTGCCCCGCGATCAAATCCACCACCGCCGGCGCGCTGCCGCGATACGGCACATGCACCACAGTCAAGCCCGCGTTATTCCTGAAAAGCTCCATGGCCACATGCGACATGGCGCCCATCCCGGACGAAGCATAGCTGTATTTTTTCGGCTGTCCTTTTAACAGTGTGTTCAGTTCCGTCACGCTTTTCGCCGCCAGCGATGGATGCACCGCCAGCACGAACGGCGCACGGCTCACCAGCATCACCGGCGCGAAATCGCGCTTCACCTCATAGGGCTGTCGCTGCAACGCGGGGTTGACCGCAATGGCGCTGCCGGTGTTAAGCAGCAGCGTGTAACCGTCCGGAATCGCCTTGGCCACAATATCAGCACCAATCGAGCCGCCCGCACCGGGCCGGTTGTCCACCAGCACGGTTTGCCCAAACCGCTCACTCAACTTTTTCGCCAATGCGCGCGCCACGAAATCCGAGCCGCCGCCGGGTGCGGAACCGGTCACCAGCCGCAGCGGCTTGGTCGGATATGCGGCTGTCGCCGTCGAGGCAAACAGCAACATCGCCCCGCTGGCACAAGCCCGTCGCGTGACACGGCGCAACGCTCAGTCCGCCTTGATGCCCGACGCACGAACGATCTTGCTCCACTTCGCCAAATCGCTGCGCACGCGAGTAGCGAGTTCTTCCGGTGTCCCGATCATCACTTCAGCGCCTTGCAGGGCGAGCCGATCCTTGACGTCCTGCATGCCCGCCAGTTTACCGATCTCCTGGTTCAGGCGACTGATAATCGGGCGCGGCGTAGCCGCCGGTACAAACACCCCGTACCACACAATCACCTCGAAACCCGGAATGCCTGATTCAGCCACTGTCGGCAGCTCCGGCATCAGCGACGTGCGCGTGAGCGAAGTCACCGCCAGCGCGCGCACCCGGTTGGCCTTGACCATCGGCAGCACCGAGGGCATGTTGGTAATGAACATTGTCACCTGCCCGCTCACCAGATCAGTCACCGCCAAGCCAGTGCCTTTGTACGGCACGTGCTGGATGTCAACCCCCGCAGCCTGCTTGAAAAGTTCGCTGCCCAAATGCGACGATGAACCGCTGCCTGGCGTGGCGTAGTGCAGGTGGCCCGGCTTCGCCTTTGCCAGCGCGATCAGTTCCTTCACCGATTTTGCCGCAACATTGTTCCCCACCGCCAGGAGACTCGGCGTCGAAGCCACCAGACTGACTGGCGCCAGGTCTTTTTCGCTATCGAACGGCAGTTTCTTGTGCAGGGCTGCGTTCATACAGATGGTGGAGACGGAGCCGATCATCATGGTGTGTCCGTCGGGGGTGGCCCGCGCCGCCAGTTCCGTGCCAATGATGCCGCCCGCGCCACCGCGATTGTCAACTACTACCTGCATGCCCAGTGCGTCGTTCAGGCGTTGTCCCACCATGCGCGCCATGATGTCAGTGCCGCCACCGGGCGGGAAAGGCACGATCATGCGCAGAGGGCGGTTGGGATATTTTTCCGCGGCCAACAGGGTTTGCGTCGCAAACAGTGCAGCGGCAACGGCTAACGCATCAATAAAACGCTTCATGGGTCAATGAACTTTCCGTGCAAGTGGAATCAGGGCGGGCGCAGTGCAAATTTGCGCTGCGCAAGGGTTTTTATATTGGATCACGGCTTTCGCCGGAATAACGGCAGTGGTTCATGGCCTGCGCATGTACGTGTAATGCCGCGTGAACGGCATGGGGCATTGTCAAACCTTCAGCGCCTCAGCCCACCAAGGATAATCCGCCGGCTTGCCCGTCTCGACCGCGCGTATCCATGGGTAGTCGCCAGCTGTGCCAAAACCATGCACCGGATGGCTGCCGGAGCGCAATGCTTCGAGATGGCCCAGCTCTTCCAGCCGCACATTGCCGAGATTGACTTCGGTGCCGAACAGCGTCACCAACCAGAACTGCAACGCACGGCGAGGCACCATCTCACGAAGTGGCGACACCTCAAAAATAATGCGCTCATGCCCGACTTCCTTTGCCACGCGCCGCACCTGTTGCGTGCCGGCCTCGCGGCTTTCCAGCAATTCCTCGGAGGTTTCACCCATCACGCGGCGCAACAGATGCCCTTCCCAATACACGCGCGAAGCACCGGCATTGAGCAGCGCCAGCATTTCCTTGACGGTGACTTCTTCGTCCACCACTTTCTCGCTGCGGCGCGTGGTATCGCCTTCAATGAATTTTTTGCCGACTTCGCCGAACACGCTAAATCCCAGGTCGGTTGCGTGCTTCACAAAATCCGCCTCGCGCTGCATGTCCCGCGCGGCATTGGTGGCGGTACTGGAGACTTCGATCACCGAGAAACCGATATCGGCCATCTTCGTCATCACCTGCTTCTCGTGCCCCTGGATGCGCGCGATCTCCATAAAGATGCCACCCGGCTGCACTTTGACGTTGTAGTGGTTATAGACCTCGATCTTTTTGCGAATTTCCTTCTCCGGCGCACGCAGGTGCGGATCCCACAGCTTCACCACATCGAGGTATTCGCCGTACTGCGCCAGCATGCTCTCGCAAAACGTGGTTGGCCAACCGGTATCCATCACCATGGTGATGCCGCCGGTACGCGGCTTTTTTGAGCGTGCGGGCCAGTCAATGCCCAGAAATTCCTGCAGCGTTTGATTCATGCCTTTCTCCATACAAACCATCGGTTTTGAGTAGCATAGTCGCTGCCCAAATCAGGGGCAAGCAACCAGGGCCAAATGGTGGCCAGAAACAGGTCGCAGGTGCCACCGGCGCTTGCATCACGACCAGCAATCGCCGCGCGCACGCGTTCCGGTAAAATCGCGCGCTTTCGTGAACTGTTGTCTTCCCCCCCGTCTCGTATGTCCGCAGCCGACGCCAAGCCACCTGCCGAAGCCTACCGCGCACCACGCTGGCTTCCCGGTGGCCATGCGCAAACCATTCAGGCGACGTCTTGGGCGAAACGCCCTCTGGTGACGTACTGGCGCGACCGCTGGGAGACACCTGATTTCGATTTCATTGATCTCGATTGGGTCGAACCTTTCGCCGGCGCTGTGGAACTCAAACTGAACCAGACCGATGATGCGCCGTTGGTGGTGCTGTTTCACGGACTGGAAGGTGATTCCAGCAGCCAGTACGCGGTGGGGTTGATGCACGCGGTGGCCGCACGCGGCTGGCGCGGCGTGGTGGTGCATTTTCGCGGTTGTGGCGGCGAGATCAACCGCCTGCCGCGCGCCTATCACTCCGGCGACAGCGCCGAGATTGACTGGATCCTGCGCCGTTTCCGTTCCACGCGCGCCGGACCGATTTATGTGGCGGGTGTGTCGCTTGGCGGCAACGCGCTGCTCAAATGGCTCGGCGAACAGGGCGAACGCGCGAATTCGGTCGTCACACGTGCAGCCTCGGTCTGCGCGCCGGTTGACCTGCCCGCGTGCGCGATCGCGCTGGCGCACGGCTTTAACCTGATTTACACGCGGCGCTTTCTCACCACGCTCAAGGCCAAGGCCACGGCGAAAATGAAACGTTACCCCGCGTTGTGCGACCGCAGCCGCATGCTCGCTGCGCGTACATTGTATGAGTTTGACGATCTGGTCACCGCGCCTTTGCACGGCTTCAAGGGGGTAGATGACTATTACACGCGTTCCAGCAGCAAACCGTTTCTCAAAACCATCGTCACACCCACGCTGGTGCTCAACGCCCGCAACGATCCGTTTTTGCCCGAACGCTTTTTGCCGACGCCGCAGGAAGTGTCCGCGAACGTCACGCTGGAACTGCCCGCGACGGGTGGCCATGTGGGTTTTGTCAGCGGCGGCTTTCCGGGTAACATCGAATGGTTGCCGCAAAGGCTGCTGCGCTTCTTCTCAATGGGTTAATGTAACTATGTGTTTTATATGGATTTTTTAACGTGTCAAAACTCGCCCCGCCCGAAATCTTCAAGGCCTACGACATTCGCGGCATAGTCGGCAAAACGCTCACCGTCGAAGCGGTTGAAAACATCGGCCATGCCATCGGCTCGGAAGCGATTGCACGCAAACAAACCGAAGTTGCGATTGGCCGCGATGGCCGCGAATCGGGGCCGGAACTGTCCGCCGCACTCGCGCGCGGCCTGCGCGCTGCAGGCATCAATGTCATAGACATGGGCATGGTGGCCACCCCAATGGTGTATTTCACCACCTACGCGCTCAACACACACTCGGGCGTGATGGTCACCGGCTCGCACAATCCGCCGGAATACAACGGCCTGAAAATGATGCTCGCAGGCGACACGCTGGCGGGTGACGATATCCAGGAGCTGCGCAAACGTACCGAATCCGGCAACCTGGTCAATGGCACGGGCAGTTACCGCACGCACGACATCCGCGAAGCGTATCTGAGCCGCATCGTTGGCGACGTTAGAGTCGCGCGCAAAATCCGGGTTGCCGTCGATTGCGGCAACGGGGTGGCGGGTGCATTCGCGCCGGAGTTGTATCGCCGGCTCGGCTGCGAGGTACAGGAGCTGTTCTGCGACGTCGACAGCCGCTTTCCGAATCACCATCCCGACCCATCGCAACCGAAAAACCTGCAGGACCTGATCGCCGCGCTGAAAAACGGCGATGCCGAAGTGGGCTTTGCCTTCGACGGCGACGGCGACCGGCTGGGCGTCGTCACCAAGAACGGCAAAATCATTTATCCCGACCGCCAGCTGATGCTGTTTGCCGAAGACGTGCTCAAGCGTAACCCCGGCGGGGAGATTATTTTTGACGTCAAATCCACGCGCAATCTGTTCAACTGGGTACGCGCGCGCGGCGGCAAGCCGGTGATGTGGAAAACCGGACACTCGTTCATCAAAGCAAAGCTGAAGGAAAGCGGCGCGCCGCTGGCGGGCGAAATGAGCGGCCATGTGTTTTTCAAGGAGCGCTGGTACGGCTTTGACGACGCGCTCTACGCCGGCGCGCGCATGCTGGAAATCCTGGCGCGCGTACCGGACATTTCTGCCGCGCTCGAAGGCTTGCCGGATGCCGTCAGCACGCCGGAACTGCACGTGCACACTGCTGAAGGCGAAAACTACACGCTGATGGATGCCCTGAAACGCGACGCCAAATTCAGCAACGCGCAGGAAATCATCCGTATCGACGGCGTGCGCGTCGAATACGCCGACGGCTTTGGCCTTGCGCGGCCCTCGAACACCACGCCGGTGATCGTGCTACGGTTCGAGGCAGAAAGCGACGCCGCGATCAAGCGCATCCAGGCGGATTTCCGAGCGGCACTTGAGGCAGTGAAGCCGGGGATCAAACTGCCGTTCTGACCGTGTTGACTGTTTTGCCTTATGCATCAACCGTGATTTACACGCTTATTTTTTGTGGCGGTTGACCGCCGTTAGCGCCGACAAATTCACGTAGGTATTGTCGCCGTTCATGCGATAGCGCCGTGTCCGAATGCGCGGGTAGTCGCAGACATCCATCGGCCAGCGGTTGCCGCCCACCAGATACACGAGGTCTTTTTTATTGGGATTGCGCATTGCGTGCGGCTTGGACGGCGCGGTAAAGCCCATGAAATCGCCTGCGCTGACCTTGCATTTCTTGCCGCCGATTTCCGCGATGCCGCTACCGCTGAGAATGTAAACCCACTCTTCATCGTGGTGGTGAGAGTGGTACTCGGTGCTGTCGTCGCCCTGTTTCAGCCGTACCAGATGCACACCCAGTGTTTGCAGCCCCGCCGCGTCGCCCAGCGATTTGGTGTAACGAATCGCGCCGGGATTCAGAAAATGCACGAACTTGTCTTCCTTCATGCGGCGGATTTGCGCGGCCGTATGCAGTGCGGGCAGGACTTTCTTTTTTGCGCTCACCATACAGCCCCCTCTATTTTGCCCCGGCCAATCCCGCCAGCGGCGCGTAATCGGCTGTACTGCCGTGCCCACCCGCGAATCGCAACGGCGAAATACCGGCGCGGCGCACAGCAGTTACGATCGCCGCCAGCGGCGTGCTAATTTCCTTGGGCAACGGGGCGGCGCCCGGGCTCCAGATATCCGTCACGAACGCAATGCGCGCATCAGCCACATAGCCGATCAACATGCTGTCCACGTGCGGGTTTTCAGTCAGATGCGCCGAAACCTGCCGGCTGCCGTCGGTCATGGTGTAACGATCGGACACTTCAATGATGTTCACCTTGGAAAAATCATAAGCCCCCAGGTCGGGGTTACGCGTCGCGGGTGCAGCCAGCAGCCGTCGGTAATGCGCAGTGGCGCCGCGCCCCACCACCAGCGTCGCGCCCTGCGCCAGATACGCACGCAGCCCGCCGGCGTGATCCATGTGATGATGGGTGAGCACGATGTAGCGCACGGGCTTGGCACCATGGCGTGTCTGCGCCGCGCGGATGGTCCAAGCTGACTGCGCGTCCGACACCGGCGCGTCAAACACGATCAGATGATCGCGCATGTCCACCACCAGCGCATTGTGCGAGCCACCCACCACGTGCTGCACGCCGGGCGCGAGTTCATTCAGCCGCAGGCTTTGCGCGGCCAGCGTATCGAAGCTGGGATTGTCCGAATCGAGATAGGTACCGATAAACTGGCGGCGAATCACCCACTGATACGGCACGTTGCCGGCGGCGGGCCGCGCCGCCGTCGCGCGCAGGGCGTCGGGCACAGACAGGCCTGCCGGATTGATTTGCGGATTCGGGGTCATTTGCGTCAAACGAATGTCCGCCACCACGCGCCCGTTCAACTCATAGCGCTGGCTCACCGCCACACGCACGCCCGCCAGCGGCTGCCACTCGGCAAGCACCAGATCGTAGTTTACGTCGCCCCACATATTGTCGTAATCCAGCGTGCGGATGCGCACCGGGAGGCCGCTTTGCGCATCGAACATCACGATGTAGCGCATGTTGTTGCCGGCGTCGTACGTCAACGCCGGGAGGGAAACGCCGCCCGCTGCAAAATCCGTAGTACGCGTGACACGCGACAGGTTGTCGCGCATTTCCAGCAACAGTGCGGGCGAAGTCCGGCGCAATTCCCGCTGTGATGTCGCCAATCGCAAGCCGGACATGGTGTGCTGCGGCGGATTCATCTGCCGGTTTTGCGCGTTGCGGCCATTGGAATCGATGCCCAGCACGTAGCCCGCATCAGGCGTCACCACTTCAGTGAACGTGAATGTACGCGGCGACGGATAGGCAAACTTTTTTACCCAGTCGATGCGCGTGCGTCGGTTCACAAAGTCATAGGTGGTATCGAAACTGGATTCTGCAGCAAAGCGCGGTTCGCCGCCCGGCACATGCGATTGCTCCGGCTCCCAATGCTTGACCGTACCCTTGATCGACGCCGAGCGTAGTGCGCGCAGGGAATCCACGCCGCCGAGCGCCGCCAGCGCACGATCGACCAGCTCGCGCTCACGCGAGACTTGCGGCGCGCTGGGCGCAGAAGGCGTGGATGTTGTCGTGCTTGGCCCTGCGCAGGACACCAGCGCGCTGGCCAAAATCGAAAGTGTGACAAGAAATATTCGTTTCATGAGGTCTCCCGATGCACAGAATGACTACGCAGGAAAATTATGTAACTATCTGTTTTAAAACAATTTTTAAAAACACTTCAGTAGTGTCAAGCAGCGACTTGTTAGAGGCTCACATTACACGCCAGCCGTCCCATTTGCGCAAGATGCCTTGCCGCAGCCGTAACCCTAACCGCAACCGTTCAGCCGCGCACTTCCAGCTTCTTTTGCATGCGCTGATCGAAGCGATCCACGCTGATAATCAGCCGCTCATGCTCACCACCGCCTATGGTTTCTACGGCGTCCTCGGCGTGCAACCTGAAGATGAGCTTGCGGCCTTCGACCCGGATCAACTCTGCGTGGGCCCGCACTCGCATGCCCACTGGCGTGGCTGCAGTATGCGAAATTTCCAGCCGCGTGCCCACTGTCTGCTGACCCGGCGACATGAAACGTTCCACCGCCTGCAACGCGGCACTTTCCATCAACGTCACCATAATGGGCGTTGCCAGCACGCCGATCTTGCCGCTGCCAACGTGCGCGGCCGTATCGCGTGTGCCGACGACGATTTCGACGGTGGCTTTCAGGCCCGGTCTTAGGTCACTCATTTGTTCATTGAGTTCAGTCATGCAGCCATTATCGCACTTGCGCTACACTGAAAGAAATGAATACGCTTCCTCACATTGTCATCATCGGCTGCGGCTTTGGCGGACTCGAAGCCACCAAGGCGCTCGCCCGCGCGCCGGTACGCGTGACGGTAATCGACCGTTGCAATCATCATCTGTTTCAACCGCTGTTGTATCAGGTGGCGACCGCGGGGCTTTCCGCGCCGTCGATTGCAGCACCGATACGCCATATTTTTCGCAAGCAAACCAACGCGACGGTGCTGATGGCGGAAGTCACCGCCATCGACACGGCTGCCCGCACCGTTACGCTCGACGGCGGCGCGGCGCTTCAATACGACCATTTGATCGTCGCCGCCGGTGCCACCCACAGCTACTTCGGCAAGGACGAATGGGCACACCACGCGCCGGGCCTCAAAACGCTGGAGGATGCGTTTGCCATCCGCCGCCGCATCCTGCTGGCCTTCGAGCACGCCGAACGCGAAACCGATGACGCCCGCCGCAACGCGTGGCTCACCTTCGTGGTGATCGGCGCGGGCGCGACCGGCGTTGAACTCGCCGGCACGCTGGTGGAAATCGCACGGCACACGCTACAAGGCGAATTTCGCCGCTTTGATTCCCGCTCGGCAAGCGTTGTTCTGCTCGAAGGCGGCGAGCGCGTGCTGCCGGTTTTTCCGCCGGCATTGTCGATGAAGGCGCGCGAGCAACTTGAACGGCTGGGCGTCGAAGTGCACACCGGCGCGCGCGTCACGGATGTCGCGGAAGATTCCGTCGCCTATCAAAAAGATAACAACACGCTGCGTCTTGAGGCCCGCACGCTGATGTGGGCGGCAGGCGTCGCCGCTTCACCTTTGGCAAAAACACTCAACGCCGAACTCGACCGCGCAGGCCGCGTGAAAATCGCGCCGGATCTCACCCTGCCCGGCCATCCCGAGGTGTCGGTGATCGGCGACATGACCGCACTCACCGTCGCAGGCAACGCGGTACCGGGGGTCAGCCCCGCCGCCAAACAAATGGGCATCTGCGCGGCGCGCAACATCCTCGCGCGGCTGCGAGGCAAACACGCGCAGCCGTTTCGCTACAGGGATTACGGTTCGCTGGCGACCATCGGCCGCAAATCAGCCGTCGCGCTGCTGGGGCGCACGCAGCTTGCCGGCATGCCCGCGTGGCTGGTATGGCTGTTCGCGCACATTTACTTCCTGATCGGCTTTCGCAACCGCATCATCGTAATGATCGATTGGGCGTGGGCGTATTTTTCGTTTCAACGTTACGCGCGGGTGGTTATTGGTGCATGGTCATCGGCGCGTGAACCCGCGGCTGGCGTTACTGAAAATGCAGCGCGCGGCACAAAATAAATATTTAATAAAATCATATACTTACGTCTAAGTGGAAAACTTGACCACACGAAGTAGCAAACACCTCATCGCAAAGTCATTCAGGCTGCGCTAAACGCGGCCTTCCTCTACGGGGGTTATCTGCGCTTTTGCGCCGCTGCGGCAAATGTCTTTGCCCTCCTGCATGCGAGTTGGTCAGGCCCCTCAAAGTGCCAGCTTCACCCCCGTCTGCCGGATCACTCTGGCCCACTTAGCGCGCTCAGTCTGAATGAACGCGGCGTATTCCTCCGGCGTGCTGCCAACGATGTAACCCGCGCTGACGTTGGTCAGGCGCTCGGCAACTTCGGCGGATTTCAGCGTTTCGGTGACGGCGGTATGCAGGCGCGTCACGATCGCACGTGGCGTGCCAGCGGGCGCAATCGGGCCGTACCACGCGGCCGAATCAAAGCCGGGTACGCCTGCTTCAATAAAGGTCGGCACCTGCGGCACTTGCGGGCGGCGTTCCTTGCCGCTGACCGCGAGCGCGCGCAGTTTGCCTGCCTTGATGTTCGGCAGAAACGGCGAGAACGTATCAAACATCAACGGCACCTGGCCGCTGACCAGATCGGTGTACGGGCCGCCAGTGCCATAAGGAATATGGCGCATGTTGACGCCGGTCAGCGTCTTGAAAAGCTCGGCCGACAAATGGTGAAAGCCGCCGTTGCCCGCCGAGCCGAAGGTTAATTCGCCTGGCTTGGCCTTGACCAGCGCGATCAGCTCCTTGACGTTTTTTGCGGCCAACGCAGCATTGACCACCAGCGCGCAGGGCAGCAGCTCGATCATGCTCACCGGGATGAAATCACGATCCGGGTCATACGGCAGCTTGTCGTACAACGTAGGCACCGCGCCGAAAACGGAAGCGGTGCCCAGCAACAACGTGTACCCATCGGGCGCGGATTTCGCCACAAGCTGCGTACTAAGGATGCCACTCGCGCCGGGCCGGTTATCGATGACGATTTGCTGCCCCAGCGGCCTGGCCATGCCGGCGACCAGTATGCGCGCATTGGCGTCCGGCCCGCTGCCCGCCGGAAACGGCACGATCAGACGTACCACCCTGTTGGGGTAGTCGCCTTCTGCTGCCTGTGCCGCCAAGGGCAGCATAATCATCAGCAGCGCTGCCGCCAACCCACCAACACGCACTCGAATTGCTGACATAAGTTCCTCCTGGAGATATTCGACTTTTTGTCGACTGCGTTTGCAGCCGTGCCTGACGCCCAATGTCTAACGCACGAGTGCACTGCGGCTATATTGCAGTTGATACAGCCCGCGTGCCATACCGGTCGCGCCCGCGCTGGCCAATGCTTTCCCGGACAGCAGCGTATCGCATGCCGCCGCCAGCATGGCGCGATCGGCCACACCCTCGACCAACACCACCCACGCAGGCACCAATGCCTGATGCGGGCGCGATTTTTTCTCTTCGGTTTGCACACTGCTGGCGGCCTCGTCCGCGCGGCACAAATGCACGGCCTCAATGCCGGCTTGTCGTTGTAACTGCGGAAGCAGGGATTGCGTAAGCAGCGCAAGATGCGCCTCCGCCGCGCCGGGCGCCACATCGTAACGCAACGTAACCAGCAGGCCGCCATCCGCCTCGCCGCAGGTGTATGCAACACGGCACAACGAACGGATGTTATTCACCATGTGCGGTGCGACACGGCGGGTCAGCGGCGTGGGATTATTCAGCCTTTCGAGATACCCCGAGCTGGTATGCACCGACGGATCAACGGTTTCATACAGCGTGAAAAACTCCGGCGCGCCAAGGCCGTCCACTGCCACAAAGCGCCTGCCGCGCAAAAAGCCCGCGATGCCCACGCGTTCCGCCATATGCTCGCCGTTGTGCCACGCAAAAAAATCTGCGCGCGCCTGGGGTGGCGCGTCCTGCCAAATGGTGATTGCACCCTTGCCGGTTAGTGCCATCGCGTCTCGAATAACGCCTAAAAAATAATGCGTAAGTATTTGATTTTATTTAACTTTTTCAGAGACCCATGTTTGCACTGACGCCAGCGCCTGCGGCAGCTTTGCAGGATCTGTGCCGCCCGCCTGC
>SYEN01000037.1 GCA_005800795.1 Burkholderiales bacterium
CTCGACGGCTACGCCAAAATCAAGATTCCCTCCGAAACCCAATCCGGCAAGATATTCCGCCTGCGCGGTAAGGGCATCAAGGGCGTGCGCTCGGCCACACACGGCGATTTGATGTGTCACGTAGTGGTTGAAACGCCGGTCAATCTCACGTCGCGCCAACGCGAATTGCTGCAGGAACTGGAAGCCATCGATCAGCGCAGCGCCGGGCGCCACAATCCGCGCGCCAAGGGCTGGATGGACAAAGTAAAAGCGTTCTTTGGCACCTGAGCTCGCAGCACCACAAGGTGGCAGGATGCTTTCCAGGGCAAGATAACACTTTGATTTAACGTATAATCCGCCCTCCTGACAGTAGCCACCCGCCGGCACGCACGTCCCGCCGGAGCATGCATCACTCATGACCACCCTTACTTGGATACTCGCGGCGACCGTCGCTGGCGGCGTTATTTCCGTACTTGGCGCGTGGCTGATCGCGTCGCGCGCCAGCGCGGCGCAAGTCCCAGTGCTGATCAGTTACGCGGTCGGCGCGCTGCTGGGCGCGGTGTTTCTGGAATTGCTGCCGCACGCGTTCAACCGCTCGGACAATCTGCAGACCACGGCAGCTACTCTGCTGGGCGGCTTGCTGCTGTTTTTCATCCTCGAAAAACTCGTGCTATGGCGCCACTGCCATATCGAAGAATGTGAAGCACACGATCCGCACGAAACAACTGCCGCGCCTACCGCCGCCCGTTTGGCGGCGCATCATCATGGCCCTATGCACGCGCATGGGACTGGCAGCCGTAATGGAGATACCGGCGGCCACGATCACGGTCGCAGCGGCATGATGATTCTGATCGGCGACACCTTCCACAACTTCGTCGACGGCGTGCTGATCGCCGCAGCGTTTCTGGCCGATACGCAACTGGGCATCGTCACCGCCGTCGCCATCATCGCGCACGAAGTGCCGCAGGAAGTCGGCGATTTTCTGATTCTGCTGCACTCGGGCTACACCAAAGCGCACGCGTTCGCACTCAATCTGCTGTCGAGCGCCGCCATGGTTGTGGGCGGCGTGCTCGGCTACTACGCGCTGCACACCATGGAGCAGTGGATCGGCACGCTGATCAGCCTCGCCGCCGCCAGCATGCTTTATGTGGCGGTCGCCGACCTCATCCCCGGCCTGCACCGGCGCCCCGAAATCCGCGCCACGGTGATGCAGGTATCGCTGATCGCACTGGGTATCGTCACCATCTGGCTGGTAGGCGAAGCGGCACATGGTTAAGCGGGGCGGGTTGCCCCATATCCGCGTCGCATAGAATAAAAATATCAATAAAAACAATTACTTACATCGGGTCACTTTCAGGCACCGATGGCTGCCTGATTTCACCCAATCGCGTCAAATTAGTCCAAACGGGCTATTGACAGACGCATGCGCCGCGCGCACAGTGAGTTCACACAAAAATCACAATTTGCAATTTTTGGTTTTGCCGTACCCGCTATTCATTTTTGAAACCGTAACCGGAGACGCAATCATGAACTCAGCCTCACTGTGGAACGTTGTTAAACGCCTTGCCGGCGCTTCGCTGCTGTGCCTGTCGCTGACCGCCCAATCCGCTGGTGTCAGCATCTCAGAATTCAACATTTTAGGCGTAACAGGCTACACCGTAGCCAACGAAAGCCACCTTTCATCAACGCCCGTTTCCGTGTTTGGCTTTGCAGCATCCAACAACGGCAGTTCGTTCGCTTATACCGAACGCCGCGGGTAGGTTGCTGACATCGTTTCGCAAGCGCAGTGGGACGCCGGCTACGTAGTCACGCATGATTTTGGCGGTGATCTCTTTTCCACCTCATCGCTGGGCAGCTTCAGTTCCTTCTTCGGCACGGCGACCCAAGTCAACATGTATTGGAATGGACGGCATTTCGGATCAGATATCGTGCCGGGGGAATACAGTTCGGAGTTCTTCTGGTCGCCCTCGCCCCCGGCAACGGACTACGTTGCGTTCACCTTGCGCGGCGAGGTTGTCCACCAATCGATGAGCGCGGTGCCGGAGCCTGAAACTTACGCCATGCTGCTGGCGGGGCTGGGATTGCTGGGCGTTGCGGCACGCCGTCGGGCACAAGCTGCCTGATCCTCGCCCAATCGGCAACAAGGCCCCGCCGCGGCGGGGCCTTTTTTGCGGCAGCGGAACTGCGAGCCGTTCGTCATTGTCAATGGCCGCTCCCCTTGCCGTCGACCCTTTTGTTCAACGCTGCCAGGAGCGGGCATGGGCTCACTATTCTTATTCTTAATAATTCAATGAAAACAGAAGCTTACTTTGTATATTCGCTAGCGAATATCGAGCGTATAAATCGTCGAAGGTGTTGGAAAAGAGATTTTTGCTGGCGCATCCTCCTTAGGGGAAGTATTTGCAGTAAACAAAACGCACTACGTTGTGCAATAGCGGGCTGCTGTAAAGATGCTGGGTAAAGTAGTTCACGGCGCGGCGAGCAGTCCTGCACCGGGGGCGCAGCATCGCGGCACGGCATTGCGCGGTGCCACAGGTTGTGCGGTAAGATCTTGTTTTTCAATGTCCGGGGAAACAAAATGACACTCGCCACCCAACTCGCCCAACGCATCACCGCCCTGCGCTACGAAGACTTGCCAGCGGAAGCCGTGCGCTGGGCCAAGATTTCCCTGGTCGATACCCTGGGATGTGCGTTTGCCGGTGTGGATGAAGACGGGCCTCGCATTGCGCGCAAGGTGTTGACGGGAGGGCGCGATAACGGCCCCAGTCTGATCTGGGGCACCTCGGAATACACCTTGCCGCTGGAGGCTGCGACGATTAACGGCACGTCCGCGCATGCGCTCGACTACGACGACTGCAACAACGCGCTTGCGGGCCACCCGTCGGCTGCGCTGCTGCCGGCGATTCTGGCGTTGGGTGAAGAGATCGGCGCCAGTGGGCGCGACGTGATCCTGGCTTACGTCGTTGGATTTGAAACGCAAGCCAAAGTGGGCCACGGCGTGCATATGCATCATTACGAAAAGGGTTGGCACCCAACCGCCACGCTCGGTGTATTCGGGGCTACCGCCGCGAGCGCGCGTTTGCTGGGCTTAACCGTTGAACAAACCGCCACAGCGCTCGGCATTGCAGTGTCGCTGGCCGCCGGCGTCAAGGCTAATTTCGGCACCATGGTTAAACCACTGCACGCGGGCCAGTGTTCGCGCAACGGTTTGTATGCGGCACTGCTGGCGAAGGAAGGCTTTACCTCAAGCCCCGAAGCCTTCGAGCACAAGCAGGGCTTTTTCGAGGTGTTCAACGGCGCAGGCAACTACGATGCGGCGCGCGTGCTGGAGACGTGGGCAAGTCCGCTGGAAATCCTGGCCCCCGGCGTGGGGCTGAAACAGTATCCGTGTTGTGGCAGCACGCACTCGGCGATCGACGCCATGCTTTCACTGCGCGCGCAGCATCAATTGACACCCGCCAATGTTGCACGCATCGAATCGGTGACCCACGGACGCGCGCTGGCGCATACCAACCGGCCCGATCCACGCAGCACGCTGGATGCCAAATTCAGCGTGCAATATTGCGTGGCGCGCGCACTAATGCACGGGGACGTGTCGTTTTCGCATTTTGAGGGCGACGCCTATCGCGACACCCAGTTGCGCAGTCTGTTATCGCGCATCGAGACTCGGCCACATGCCCACCAGCCCAAAGGCATGGACGAACACTTCGAATGCGAGATGATTGTCACCACCACCAGCGGCCAGCGCTACACCACGCGTGTCGAGCAACCGCTTCGCGGGCCTCAAAATCTGGTGCCGCCGGATCGTCTGGAAGCGAAGTTCAGGGATTGTGCCGCCAAGGCGCTGGCCCCTGCCGCGATTGGCCGCGTTTACGACATGCTGCAATCGTTTGAAACACTTACTGATGTGCGGCAAGCGGCGAAGTTAATGGCGGCATCGGTTAAAAACCAGGCTGCGGTGGCGGCGCGAGCCGCGGCGTAACGCTGCGTGATATCAGTGGTTGAGCGTTAGTCAGCCTTGATGTTGGCCGTCTTGATTACCTGAGCGTACCTGGCGGTATCGCTTCTCATCATTGCAGCAAACTGCACTGGATTGGCGCTCAGCGGGTTCATGCCCTGGAGCAGCAGTCGTTCCTTGAGATCGGGAAAGGTGAGGTATCGTGCCACCTCGGCCGATAGTTTGTTGACGATGGGCTGTGGTGTGCCTGCCGTGGTCAGAATGCCGTACCACGAGGTGATGCGAAAACCCGGCAGCCCGGCCTCGGTAAACGTGGGCGTCTGCGGCAAGGCCACCAAACGTGTTTCGCCTGAGACGGCGAGCGCGCGCAGCCTGCCGCCCTGTGCGTGCGGAATCGCCGAAATCGGTATCTGAAACGCGATCTGAACCTGACCGCCAATAAGATCAATCAGTGCCGGACCCCCGCCCTTGTACGGGATATGCTGCATTTTGACCGAGGTCATCATGCTGAACATCTCGGTCACCAGATTCGTCGGACTGCCGCTGCCGGATGACGCATAGTTGATCTGTCCGGGCCTGGCCTTGGCCAGCGCGATCAAGTCTTGCAGCGTTTGCGCCTGCAGCGCAGGGTGCACCACCAGCAGGAATTCGGTGCTGCTGACGGCGGCGACCGGCGAAAAACTCCTGATCGCGTCGTAGGGCGCCGGAATCAGCAGCGGCGTGATGATATGCGTGGGTGAAATCAACATCAGCGTGTAGCCATCGGGCGTGGCACGCGCGAGCGCTTCGCCGCCGATGTAGCCATTGCCGCCAGGCCGGTTGTCGACAATCACCTGCTGGCCCCAGTTTTCTGTCAGGCGTACTCCGATCAGTCGCGCCAACGCTGTGGTACTGCCGCCCGGCGCGTTGGGGCTGATGAAGCGGATGGGCTTATTGGGGTAGTTTTGTGCACTCTGATTGGTCGGTTGGGCTGCGACCGGGGAAGCCGCGATCAGCAGGCACGTCGTATAACTCGAAAATCGCGACATTTTTTTCATTTGACCTCCCCGAGTGCTGATAAATAATAGCAGGAGTAAGCGGCCAAACTCTACCGATCCCGGTATCACCCATCGACTTTAGGCGTCTGCAATGGTGTTGTATTCGCGAACTATAAGCCACCGGTATATAGAATTGCAATTTTTCAGTCTTGCGGTTTGACGGCAAGGCATGCCGACAAACTTTTGCATTTCGGCGACACGAATACGATCTAAATTCGAGGTAACGCCTTTAGATCCTAAGTGCCTGGATTTTCGTATACATTACTAGTTGTAAATGCGAATGATTCTTGTTAGCATATATCCACATTGGTTCTGCTCAACAGTATCGCCCCCCCAACCCACATCATCCATCTGCCTACCCCCATGAAACTAAAATCCTTCCTGACCACCAGTGCCGCCGCAATCCTGATCGCCGCCGCGACATCGACGATGGCGCAAACTGGCGTGCTGAATCTTTACTCCTCACGCCACTATCAAACCGACGAGTCGCTCTACGGCAACTTCACCAAACAAACTGGCATCAAGTTAAACCGCATTGAAGCCGCCGAAGACCCGCTGATCGAGCGTATCCGCAACGAGGGCGCGGCCAGCCCCGCCGACATCCTGATTACGGTGGATGCCGGCCGGCTGTGGCGCGCGGAGCAACTCGGCTTGTTTCAGCCCATCACCTCAAAAGCGCTGGATACCCGCCTGCCCGCCCACCTGCGCGCGACAGGCAATCTGTGGTTTGGCTTTTCCACACGCGCGCGCATCATGGTTTACAACACGTCAATGGTGAACGCCGCCGACGTGCAAAACTACGAAGACCTCGCCAATCCCAAACTCAAGGGCAAGGTCTGCACGCGCTCGGGAGGGCACATTTACAATCTGTCGTTGATGAGCGCCCTGATTGAGCACTGGGGTGAAGCGAAGGCCGAAGCCTGGGCGCGTGGCGTGGTGGCCAATTTCGCGCGTGCGCCCAAGGGTGGTGATACGGATCAAATAACCGCCGTGGCGTCGGGTGAGTGCGGCGTCGCCATCGCCAACACCTACTACTACGCGCGGCTGCTTGCCTCTGAAAAACCCGGCGACCGCAAGCTGATGGCCAACGTGGCGATGGTGTGGCCCAACCAGAAAACCACCGGCACGCATTTGAATATCTCTGGCGCGGGTGTGCTGAAAACCGCCCCCAACCGGGCGACCGCGATCCAGTATCTTGAATACCTCGCTGGCGACGCTGCGCAAAGCTATTTCGCGAGCGGGAACAATGAATGGCCCGCTGTCACCAGCGCACCACTCAACAACCGCGTGCTGGAAGGCATGGGCACATTCAAGGCCGATACGCTGAACGTCGGCACGCTGGGCAAAAACCAGCCGCTGGCGCAGAAGATTTTTGATCGCGCGGGCTACAAGTAAGCGTCAATGACCGCACCACTTTTAACGCCATGACGTGCGCATCCTCCACACAACCGCCGCATGCCGTTATCCGTCCGGCGTGTGACGGCCCCGCGTTGTCACCCCCGAAACCTGGCGAGCTGCAAAGCGCACAACTCTTCGGCAGCGCGCAGGCAGTCGTCATCCATCACGGTGGCGAACGCTACACGCTACGCCGCACCAGCAAGGGAAAACTGATCCTGACCAAGTAGTTTTTTCGCAGTACGTTGTTTGACCCGCCCGGCCAGCCAATGCGCCGCCCCCTCCTGCGGCCCCGGTAGCCAGCCACGGCGCCTTACCCAAGGACTGGCTATGAATGAAACCTTCGAAACCTCGCGGTTTATCGCTGTTATGGCGTTGCTCATTGCGCTGGGCGCACTGCTGCCGTTTGCGTTCGACACCGTATGAATCAAATTTCCGTTACCGTTATGCGCGCCGCATACGGCAGCGGTGACACATACGATGTCCGCCGCGCCAACTTCACCGGTATGGTCATTGCACTCGGACTTCACGCCGCCGCTGTCGCGATGCTGCTCAGTTACGCGCCCGCGCGTGAAGCGCTGGCAAATGCAGTACCGCTGATGGTCAGTCTGGTTATGCCGCCGGAATCCAAACCAGATGTGCCGCCCAAACCGTTACCAATGAAGCGCCTGCCGCAACCGCGTGTAACGCCGCCACAACCCCTGCTAACCACCACCCAAGCGCCGGCGGCTGTGAGCGTTCCACCGCAGCCAGTCGATGCAGCACCTGCGCCGATAGCCGCCGCCCCAACCCCGCCAGCACTGCCGGCGCCCGCTGCCGCACCTTTACCGGCTCCGGTTACGCCGCCCGGTTTCAACGCGGATTATCTTAACAACCCGGCGCCCGAATATCCCGCGATCTCGCGCCGGCTCGGGGAACAGGGGCGCGTGGTGTTTCGCGTGTATGTCGAACCCGACGGTCTGCCCTCTGATGTGCGCTTGCAAACGTCCAGCGGCTTTGACCGGCTGGACAATGTGGCGCTTGCCGCCATCAAACGCTGGAAATTCGTACCGGCGCGCCGCGGCGATGCCGCTGTCGGTGGATGGGTGCTGGTGCCTCTCTCATTTTCGTTAAGGAGTTGATTCTTGGAAACATCGCAAGCGTTGGGATTCGCGCATTTTCTCGCACAAACGGACGGCATCGGCCGCTTCCTGCTGGCCGTGCTGCTGCTCATGAGCGTGGTCACCTGGTATCTGATCGCCGTGAAAGCCGTCAACGCCGTCTTGCAGAACCGGCGCACGCAGCGATTTCTGGCGGATTTCTGGAATGCATCTTCGCTAAACGCCGTGGCCTCCGATCTTGAACGCAATCATCCGAACGAGCCTTTTTCGCATCTTGCCTGGCACGCCATCGTCGCCTCGCGTCATCACCAGCAGCATCGTGATCGCGGTACGGGCAAACTCGACGACGCCGGCTCCGCCGCCGAGTTCGTCACGCGCTCGATGCGCCGCGTGATCGACGAGGAAACCGCGCGCTTCGAATCCGGCCTCACCGCGCTCGCTTCGGTGGGCAGCACCGCGCCTTTTGTCGGACTA
>SYEN01000398.1 GCA_005800795.1 Burkholderiales bacterium
CGTGGCGATGCCCTTGCTGATCCGCCGCACACCACGCGAAGAAGCCTACGTAGCCGCGCGCGAATTGCTGACGGACGTGGGGCTGGCGCACCGCTTTGAACACACGCCCGGCGAGCTTTCCGGTGGTGAGCGTCAACGTGCGGCACTGGCACGCGCACTGGTGACGCGGCCCGTGTGCGTGCTGGCGGACGAACCTACCGGCAACCTGGACCGGCAAAACGCGCAGGCGGTGTTCGACCTGATGCTGGAGCTGAACAAAACGCGCGGTACCAGCTTTGTGATTGTCACGCACGACATGGAAATCGCCGCGCGCGCAAACCGCCAGATGCGGCTGGTAGACGGGGTGTTGACGGCTGCCTAGTTGTGGGCAGGTGAGTCGACAGGTGGGTCCGGAGGGGTGGATGGCTCGTAGACACGCATCACCGCCCCGGCAACCAATTCGTTAAACACCGTTTCATCTTCCAGCGCCTGTGTCAGCAGAAAATGCGGCGCGCCATTTTTAATCAGGCGCGGCACGATGATGCCGGCGGCGATCACTGCCGGCCCAGTCCACAGCCAGCCGAGTAGCGCCAGCGCGACGCCCGCGCCCAACACCGGCAGCGTCATCAGTGGCAGCAGCAGGCGTGCGGAGAGAAATCGTGCTGCGAGTTTGCTGTCAAACTGCACCGTTACACGGCCCGCGCGATAGGCTGAGACAAAGGCAGCGTGGTTAATTGTATTCAATTAAATCAATTACTTACATAATTTCTTCGTAGGCCCAGCGCAAACTGCCACTCACGACTGGTGTACGCGTGCGGACATCTTGCCGGTCTTACCGCCGGGCACATTCACCGGCACGACTTCAAGGCTGCGCCACAAATACCAGGTCGCCACCGAGCGCCATGGCGCCCATGACGCGCCGAGTTTTTGCATGCGCGCGAGCGTGGGTTTACGGCCCCGGTTGTAGTGCTTCGCGATGGCGTTCACCACGCCGAGATCGCCCACCGGGAACACATCAGGCCGCGCGAGATTGAAAATCAGGAACATCTCGGCGGTCCAGCGGCCGATGCCTTTCACCTGCACCAGCACAGCGACGAGGTCTTCGTCTTTCATGCGCTTCCATTCATCGGGCCGCAGGCGGCCATCGTGAAAATGCGCGGCGAGATCGAGAATGTAGCCGGCTTTCTGGCCCGACAGCCCACAGCCGCGCAAGGCGTCGATGGAGGAGGCAACGATGGCCGCAGGCGTAACTTCACTGTGTGCGGCAGCGAAACGTTCCCACACGCTTTGTGCAGCCTTTACAGAAATCTGCTGGCCGACAATGGCGCGCGCCAGCGTCTGAAAGGCGTCCCCGCGGCTTCCAACGGTCAGTGTGCGGTGCTGGTTGATCAACTGTTTCATCAGCGGATCGCGAGCCGCAAGCTCGGCCGTGGCGCGTGTCCAGTAACGGGGTTTCATTTTTTCGTTTTCTTTGTCAGACGGCTTTGATTGCGCCGGTGCCATTGCCACAGTACCCCGGCGCGCCATGCCCAATTAGTAACGAAGTATCCGACGATTGCCAGCGCGATGGCAAGCAGCGGTACGCCGACGAGTAACGGCTTGCCCACGCTGGTCAGCCATTGCAACGCGGCGGCGAGCCACGCCGTGAGACCTTGCCCTTCAAGGCGAACGCCGAAAGCGGGCAGCTCGCCGCCGCTTTGCAGCAGCACCAGTTGTCCCAGCTTGAACGCCACCCAGTACAGCGGCACGATGGTGAAAGGGTTGGAGTACAGCGTGACCAGTACCGCCAGCGGCAGATTCACCTTGTAGCGTATGGCGAGCAGCGCGCCCGCGGTGAACTGCACCGGGTTGCTGCCGGGAACCAGGCCGGCGAACAAGCCCGCCGCGACACCACCCGCCACTGAGCGCCGGTGCAGATGCCACAGGTTATGATGCTGCAGCCGGTGACCGAAACGCGCAATATAACGGTTGTCGCGTATGGTTTGATGGCTTGGCAAGACACGCCGCAGATATTTTCGTAACATATTGTTTATTATAGCCTTTTTGTGCAACTGCCATTTGGCGTCAAGGATATTGTGCAACTGCGGCGAGCGGGTTCTCGCGCGCACGGCATGCTGCCGCTATTGATGCGAGCGCTGGATTGAGCCTGCTGGTGGTGGCGTTCGTTGCTGGCACGGCGCTGCTGCAACAGCAGGCCGCGTTGCCGCCCCTCGTGTGGAGCGCTGTACTTTTGCCCTTGCTTGCTGCCGCGTGGGGCGTGCGGCACAGCTCCCGACCACGATTTTTTGTGATTGCGGTTTGCTGTTTTGCCATCGGCTTTTTCTATGCTGCCACGCGCGCGCAACAGCGGCTGAATGACGCACTGCCACCGGCGTGGGAAGGCCGCGACATACAAGTCGTCGGCGTGGTGGCGAGCTTGCCGCAGTCGTACGAACGCAGTGTGCGCTTCGAGCTGGATGTCGAGCGTGTATTGACACCGGGCGCCACCGCGCCCCCGCGCATTGCGCTGTCGTGGTGGGGCACACTGGCGAAGGCCGGCCAGCGCGCAAGCCTGCCCGAGCTCAAACCGGGCGAACGTTGGCAACTGACGGTGCGGTTGCGGCGTCCGCACGGCAGCGCCAACCCGCACGGGTTTGATTACGAAGCGTGGTTATTCGAGCGAAATATACGTGCCACCGGCACAGTCAGACCCAAGAGCGGTGCACGCCGGTTGGAAGCCATGGTGCATCAGCCCGCATACTGGATAGAAGCTGCGCGAGAGCGGTTGCGTGCACGCATTCAGCAGGCGATGCCGGATCCTGCGGAATACCCTTACGCCGGTGTGCTGGCAGCCTTGGCGATCGGTGATCAACGAGCGATTCCGCCGGAGCAGTGGCAAGTGTTCACGCGCACGGGCGTCAATCATCTGATGTCGATTTCCGGTTTGCATGTGACGATGGTCTCCGGGCTGGTGTTTGCCCTGGCGTATGGTTTGTGGCGCAGAAGCACGCGGCTCACGTTGCGGCTGCCTGCCCGCAAGGCGGCGGTGCTGGCCGGACTATTTGCCGCGTTGGTTTATACCCTGCTCGCAGGCTTTGAGGTGCCTGCGCAGCGAACGCTTTATATGCTGACGGTGACGGCGGCAGCGCTGTGGATGAATCGCATGGGTTCCGTGCTGGCGGTTTTGAGCACGGCCCTGCTGGTGGTAGTGCTGATCGATCCGTGGGCGGTGCTGGCGGCCGGCTTCTGGCTGTCATTCGGTGCGGTGGGGGTGATTCTGTATGTGAGTGCCGGGCGCGTGGGCGCGGTACATTGGCTCGTCACCTGGGCCCGCGTGCAATGGGCGGTGACACTGGCGCTGATCCCGGCGCTGTTGGCGCTGTTTCAGCAGGTGTCGATCATATCGCCGGTGGCCAATGCGCTGGCGATTCCGCTGGTGAGTCTGCTGGTGGTACCGTTGACGCTGGTCGGCATGTTGCTGCCGTTCGATACACTGTTACAAGCGGCCCACGCGGTGATGGCAGCCTGCGCATTTATGTTGGAATGGATGAGCACGTTACCCGCAGCAGTGTGGCAACAGCACGCGCCGCCCGCGTGGGCAGTGGCGCTGGATGTGGTGGGCGCGGCCATATTGTTATTGCCGCGTTGCGTACCGCTGCGTTGGACCGGGGCCGCATGGTTCCTGCCGCTACTTCTGGCCGTACCGCCGCCGTTGAATGAAGGGGAGGCGCGGCTTGCCGTTCTCGATGTAGGTCACGGATTGGCGGTGGCGGTGCGCACCCGCAACCATGCGTTGCTGTTCGACGCCGGCCCGGCCTACGGCCCGCAAGCGGACGCGGGCAATCGATTGATCGTGCCGTATTTGCGTGCAATGGGTGTCAAGGCGCTGGATATGCTGATCGTCAGCCACGACGACGCGGATCACTACGGTGGCGCGTCATCGGTGCTGCAGGCGATGCCAGTGGCGCAGTTGCTGACCTCGGTGCCCGATCTCGATCCGCTGCGCTTTGAAGCGGAAAAGTCCGAGCGCTGCGTCGTGGGGCAGGGCTGGGAATGGGACGGCGTGCGTTTTGAAATGCTGCACCCCACGCGCGGGAGCTACGACGATGCCGCGGTCAAGGACAACAACCGCAGTTGCGTGCTGCGCATCGCCGCAGGCAAACACGTGGCGCTGATTCCTGCCGATATCGAGGCACGCGCGGAGCAGGCGCTGCTGGCATCGTTACCGGACAAGCTGCGTGCGCATGTACTGGTGGTACCACATCATGGCAGCAAGTCGTCGTCGATGCCGGAGTTTGTGCGCGCTGTCGATCCGCGCATCGTGATTTATCCGGTGGGCTATCGCAACCGCTTCGGGCATCCGCACGTGGATGTGGAAAAACGCTATCTGTTGCAGGGCAGCCATATCTATCGCAGCGACCGTGATGGTGCGGTGACGGTCAATCTGGGCGCCGCAGAAACCATCAAGGTCACGCCCCATCGCGCGACTTACCGCCGCTATTGGCAAACTGTGATGGAGAACGACCCAGTGCCAGATCCTGACGACCTGTGATTGCAATTTATAATTGGTGCATGAAAGCCTACTTGAGAAAATCTCATGTTCTCATCGCCGGCTGCGGCATCGGCGGCCTTGCTGCGGCACTCGCACTACTCAAACGGGGCTACGACGTCGATGTCTACGAGCAGGCCGCCGAATTGCGCGAGGTCGGCGCAGGCGTGCAGTTAAGCGTCAATGGCGTGCGTGTGCTGCACGAACTGGGCGTGCTGCCGGCGCTGCAGGCGCTAGCGTGCGAGGCCGAGGGCAAGGAAATCCGCCTGTGGAACAGCGGCCAGTCGTGGAAACTGTTCGAGGTGGGTCTGGAGTCGGTGGAGAAATACGGGTTCGGGCACTATTTGACGTATCGCTCTGATTTGTTGGCGGTACTGGCTGAGGGTGTGCGGCGCGAGAAGCCGGATGCGATTCATCTGAATGCGCGCTGCGCAGGGTTTGAGCAATCGACAATTGGCGTTACGTTGCACTTTGAAAGTGGTGGTGCAAAACATACAGCCACGGGCGACGGGCTGATTGGCGCCGACGGCGTGCATTCACGCGTACGCCACGGCCTCTTCAGCGACGACAAACCGGAATATACCGGGATGCTGTCGTGGCGCGGGGTTATTCCGATGGAAAAACTGCCCGCGCGCATGCGCCGCATGATCGGCACCAACTGGGTGGGGCCGGATGGTCATGTAGTGCACTATCCGGTGCATCGCGGCGAGTACATGAACTTCAACGGTATCGTGGAAATCGAAGGTTGGCAGGTGGAATCGTGGAGTGCGAAAGGCACGTACGAGGAATGCCATGCCTGCTTCAAGGGCTGGAACGATGATATCCACGGAATGATCGATAACTTTTCGACGCCCTATAAATGGGCGCTGTTTGCACGCGAGCCGCTCACGCAGTGGAGTGTTGGGCGCGTCACGTTGCTGGGTGACGCTTGCCACTCGATGTTGCCGATGCTGGCGCAGGGCGCGGTGATGTCCTTGGAAGACGGCTACATCGTGGGACGCGCGTTGGAAGCGGCGGGCGGCGATGTCGAGCAAGGCTGGAAACGTTTTGAACAAGCGCGCATAGCGCGCTCTACAAAGGTTGTTGTTGGCTCGGCGGAAAACGGCAAAAGGTTTCAGAGCCGCACGCTCGGAAATTCCGCCGAGACCGAGGCTTACGTGAATCGCGAGTGGACCCCCGAAAAGGTGAGAGCGCGCTATGGCTGGCTGTTCAGTTACGACGTGATATCGGTAGCGGTGTAGTGGTTGATACCATGTAATAGAACTATTGAGAATTACCTAACTTCGTGACAACCAAACAAGCCTTTGTACGTTCCCTCAATGTTGGCATAACATTGAAGGCTACGTATGAAGACAAAGACCCAATAGGAAGAAGCCGCCAAACGCCGGGTGCGCGCTGCCCGCATGCTGCAAGCTGGGCAAACACCAGCGCAGGTGGCTGCGGTGTTGGGGGTAGCCGCCAGACCGTATACCGCTGGCAGGACGTGCTGAAATCCCAAGGCACCGACGCGCTTCGGAATATGAGCAAAGGTGGCCGTCCGGCTCGTCTGGGGGCCGAAGAATTGGGGCGAGTGCTAATAGCGTTACTCGAAGGCCCCACTGAACCGCCCCGGGTTTCGTGGAGGCTGATTGGTTTAAGTTAAAACAGTGGAAGTGCTCTTTTCGGCAATCTGCCGGTAGTAGTTTGCCTCAGCTTGAGCAGGCGGTATATAGCCTATGGGCGCCAGCAACCGCTGATGA
>SYEN01000399.1 GCA_005800795.1 Burkholderiales bacterium
AGATCAGCCGCAGCCGGTCGTCTTCAATGCTTTCCGCAACTCCAATTTCGGGCGCCGCAATCGTTTCAGCAGCCTCGTCGTCCAGCGCTTCAAAGCGCGCATCGCGCCGCAGCTTATCGATGGCCTTAAAGCGCCCCGCGGACACCAGCCACGAGCGCGGATTTTCGGGCACGCCTTTCCCAGGCCATTGTTCCATCGCCGCACGGAAGGCGTCATGCAGCGCTTCTTCCGCCAACTCAAAATCGCCGAGCAGACGAATCAGTGTCGCCAGCACGCGCCGCGATTCGGTGCGGTAGAGCGCGTCGAAGTCAACCGGCTTGCCAGCGCCCGTCACAAAGCCCTCGGCACGCGCTCTACACCGGCAGATTGGCGCGGCGCGCGGCGAAGCCCAACCTATTCGGTGACGGACAACCCAACGTTGGGCTTCCCGCGTCAGCCAGAGCTACCCTCGCCAATTGTCAGCCGCACCGTTCTTATCAACGTGCGCTTCTACCGCAAGCGTGGATTTCACCCCCGCATAGCGCGCATGCCGTGTGATGGCGAGCGAATAGGCCGCGCCGCGCGGAATCTGCACCACATCACCTGCAACCACTGGCTTCTTCTCGCCCGCAACTTCCGCATCCATCACACCACTGATCACGTAAAAAAAGAACTCATGCGGCGCATGGGTCACGTGCTCGACATGGTTTTCGGGTGATTCCATAAAACCAAACGAGAGATTGGTGCCCTCCACCCACTGTTCGTGATGGCCACTGGCGGGTGGGGCGTCGATGGCGTCGATCATCGGGTAGTAGCAACGGCCCAGGCCATCGAGGATGGCTTGTGATTTGGCTGCGTCCTTCTTTTCACCCGGATACTTGCCCGCCGCGAAATCGCGCGCGACCTCGGTGGCGGAGCGCGCTTTTTCGGGCAGCGCTTCTTGTTCGTGCGCGCCGATCAGCGTCCAGGTGCGATCCTTGATATAAAGGTAGGTTAGATCGCCATCCTCGCAGGCGGTGAAACCATGGCGCGCATACGGCGGCATGTGCACAAAGGTGCCCGGGTTGACGATACGACGCTCGCGCCCCACCACGGCGTTGATCTTGCCGGCAAGCGGAAACGCCATTAGCTCGTTCGGGTGATAGTGCAGCGCGGAACCCGTGCCCGCCTTTTTGGTGACGATGCGAAAGTACATATAGGCGCCTTCGATCACCGGCCCCTCGCCGGTGGAAAGATGTGGGTTCAAGTGGTGCACCTTGAGGTGCTCGAAGCGGTGAAAGGGCATGGGGGTTCCTCGGCGATGGGTTTGAATCAGGCTGCATTGTATCCGGGGTATACGTCAAAAATCCCAAAATGAGCCCCCCTTCGAATCCGTTGCGCTAAACTCAGAGTGAACGGAGCAATTGCCGTTTGCGCCAGCTTGGGCCGCCCTTGCGCGACCGAAGCCGACACGGGAATGGCGGACCCTACCTCTGTTTCGCGGGAGACCAAGTGATGAAGACAAGCTGGCACGGCTCTGCATTGTTCACGCTGATCACGATCGTGCCCGTTATTGCTTACGCACAGCCCACCGCAAAACAAAGCTGGCCCACGCGTCCGGTTCGTATGGTGGTCGGGTTTAGCACTGGCGGCCCGGTGGATATCTCGGCACGCCTGCTATCCCCCAAGCTCTCGGAACAATGGGGGCAGCCGGTGGTGGTGGAGAATCGTCCTGGCGCCGGCAGCGCCATTGCCACGGCCATGGTGGCGCAGGCCACGCCCGACGGCTACACGTTTCTGCTGACCTCGGCCTCGTTCGCCATCAATGCTGTGTTGCGGCCAAAATCAGGTTACGACCCGCTACGCGATTTCGCCAGCGTCTCGCAGATCGGCTATTCGACGAGTGCGTTAGTGGTGCCGCCGTCACTGAATGTGCGCACGATCAAGGAACTCATCGCGCTGGCCCATGAACGCCAGGGCAGCATTCTCTACGGCTCGGCAGGGGCGGGCAGCGGCACGCATTTCACGACCGAGCGCTTTAACCTCGCCGCCGGCATCAAGGGTAAGCACGTGGCGTTCAAGGGCCAATCCGAGATGACCATCGAAGTATTGGCGGGTCGGCTGCACTTTGGTGTGCCCACGCTGGGCGTGGCGCTGGGCATGATCCGCGATGGGCGTCTGCGCGCACTGGCCGTGGTCACCCCGCGGCGCTCGCCACTGCTGCCAGAGGTGCCCGCGATGGTGGAAATCCTGCCGCACTTCAAGCGCGATGCAGCGCACATGGTATTGGCGCCTGCGAAAACCCCGCGCGCCATTATCACCAAGGTCAGTCAAGACATTGCGCGTGTGCTGGATATGCCAGACATCAAGAAGCAGATGGAAGCCATCGATTTCGTCCCGGCGGCCACCACGCCCGAGGAACTCGACAAGGTGGTACGCGAAATGATGGTGATTTTCGACGAGGTCGCGCGCGCGGCAGGGTTGAAGTAAGTTATTGTTTTTATTGAATTTTTGTCGATGCTGATTGATAGCGGGTTGCCTGTGCTATCCTCGCGGCCCCTCGAATAGCCCCTCGCCACTTCACCATGACGCCAGACAACGTCAGTGCACCGCCGTGCGCGCCGCCGGATTTTCATCCACGCAAACCCAGGATTTCATTGCCGAAACTCGCCTGCGACACGCACGCGCACATTCTCGGTCCCATCGCCCAATACGCCTATTCGCCAGCCCGCGTTTATACACCGCCGGATTGTTTACTCAGCCACTATCAGAGCATGCTCGCCACGCTGGGCGTGGCGCGTGCAGTGCTGGTGCAACCCAGCGTTTATGGCTCGGATAACACTGTAATGCTCGACGCGATGAAGGCTGCAGGCAGTGCGTTTCGCGGTGTTGCTGTGGTCGAGAACAACATTTCAGATGCCCAGATCGAGCAACTCAACACCGCTGGCGTGCGCGGCGTGCGCGTCAATATCGTCGATGTAAAAGACCGCAAGCCCGGCACGCTGCCGATGACGGAACTAACCGCGCTTGCCCGGCGCGTTGCACTGTTTAACTGGCACATGGAATTCCTCATGCATTGCGATGAATTCCCCGATATGGATCGCACGTTTGCCGATTTTCCGGTGGACATCGTGCTCGGTCATCTGGGTTACATGAAAACCAGCCTCGGCGTGAACAACGCCGGCTTTCAGGCACTGCTGCGCCTGATGAAAACGGGCAAAGCGTGGGTGAAATTCACCGGCCCCTATCGCATCAGCGGCGAAGCGCTGCCGCACGCCGACACTAACGCGTTTGCCCATGCGTTGATCGCTGCCAACCCAGCGCGTGTTCTGTGGGGCAGCGACTGGCCGCACGTGATGGTCAAAAGCGCCATGCCCAACGATGGCGACCTGTGCGATCTGCTGTCCGACTGGATACCGGACGCGGCGGTGCGTGAGCAAGTGCTGGTCAACAATCCGGCAAAGCTCTACGGATTTAACAGTTAGCGCCACGCACCCCACTTCACCACCGCGATCATGCCGGCACCATAGGCAATCATCGCCACGCCGATTGCGGCGAACACGCCCGCCAGCGTGCCGCCGAAGTAACGCAACGCCAGATAGCCGCCCGCCACCGCGATGACGAAACGTGCGCTACCCGCCAGCACCGGCCACAACATCCGCCCCGCGCCCTGCTAGGCGAAATACAGCGCAATGCCCACGCCCAGGAAGGCGTAGCACCAGCCGGCGACACGCAAATAGCCATACGCCGCCGCCAGCACGTCGGCATCGCTGCTAAACAGCCCTGCCCATGCACCGGGCCAGATCGCCACCAGCACGCCGACGCCGCCCGTGACACCTGCCGCCAGCGCAGCGCCGGCCCCCGCACGCGCCGCGCGCGCCCGATGTCACCTGCGCCAATACACGTGCCCACCATCACCACCAGTGCGGCACCAATGGCGAACACCACTGGTATCTGCAACAGCTCCAGCCGCACACCCAGGCCGTAGCCCGCCAGTGCCGCCGTGCCGAACGTGCCCACCATGCCGGTGACGATCACTGCAGCAGCTATGGTCTGCACTGCGTTGAACGACGACAGTAGCCCGACTTTCAGAATATCCGCGAAGAGTGCGCCGTTAAACGCGATACCGGCATGCCACAAGCGGCGCACGTTCAGCCCGGTGCGCCCGGCATAAATATAAGTGGCCAGACAGAGTGCCGCGCCACCAAACGCCACGACATACGCAATCGCAGCACCGCGTATGCCCAGCGCTGGAAACGGGCCCCACCCCAGCACCAGCGCGCCGCACAGCGGTATCTGCAACACCGCAGCAGAACTCAAAACAACGGCGGGCACGGCCATATTGCCGGTGCCACGCAGCACGTTGGCGAGGGTGTTGCACAGCCACACCGTCAGCGCGCCGCCGAACACGATATTCGAATACGCCGTGGCATGTGCAAGCACAGCGCCGCTGCCGCCGAGCAATCGATACAGCGCCGGGCCCGCCAACAGCATCAATAGCGTAAACGCGAGCCCGAAAGCCAGCGCAATGACCACCGCATGCCACGCCAGCCGCTCAGCTCTGTGCGTATCCCCCGCACCCAGCGCCCGCGCAATCGCTGACGACACGCCGCCGCCCATCGCGCCAGCCGACATCATCTGCATCAAAATCACTATCGGAAACACCAGCGCCACGCCGGCCAACCCCTCGGTACCCAGCCGACCGATAAACCAGCCATCTGCAAAACTCACCAGCGCCTGCATCAGCGCCAGTGCCACATTGGGCGCGGCCAGTGCAATCAGTGTCGGCAGCACCGGCGCGGTGAGCAGGCGGGTGCGGCGTTGCGCGGATGGAGAGGCAGTCAAAAGGTATGCGCCAACAGTGACAAGCGATAAGCGAAACGTAAACCATCGCCAGTCGGAACGCTCAGCGGGTCCGGCGCAGCAACCGGCCAACCCGATTGGGCGTTGGAGCGACTACACCCCGCCACAAACTCAGCGCTGGCGTTGAAACCTACCCGGCCTTGATTCCGTTCTGCCACGTTGAAGGCTTGATGCCCACGCGATTCGCCGCGCGTTTTTCCAGCCAGTAGCCGAGCGATTGCCCAACGTTGGTAAACGGCGCTTCGACGCCAAGTTTTTGCGCGGCGTCTATCGGCCAGTTGGGGTTATGCAGCAGTTCGCGGCCCAGCGCCACCAGATCAGCGCTGCCCGAACGCACGACTTCTTCTGCCTGATCGGCGTGGATGATGAGGCCGACCGCCATCGTCTTGATGTCTGCGTTGGCGCGAATGTGCTTTGCGTAGGGCACTTGATACCCATAGCTCGGCGGATGGTCACCAGTGGCGGCATCGGACTGCCCGCCGGAGCTGCAATCAATCACATCGACACCGTGTTTTTTCAGTTCACGCGCGAAGGCGGCGCTGTCCTCGACTGTCCAGCCCACCTCGTCTACCGCCGACACACGCAGGAACAACGGCTTTTCATCGGGCCAGTATTTGCGCACTTCTCGAATCACTTCAATCGGAAAGCGCATGCGATTCTCAAAGCTGCCGCCGTATTCGTCGGTGCGCTGATTCGACACCGGCGACAAAAATTGATGCAGCAGATAGCCGTGCGCCGCGTGCACATCCAGCACATCGAAGCCGGCTTCGTGCGCGCGCCGCGCGGCCTGCCCCCAATTGGCGATGGCCTCGTGGATGTCGTCGTGCATCATTCCGCGCGGAGTTTCGTACTTGCTGTTAAATGCCACCGCGCTGGGGGCGATCAATTCCCATTCTTCCCCGTGATCAACACCCGGCACGTTTTTCAACGGCGCGCGTCCTTCCCACGGCACACTGCGGCGCGCCTTGCGACCCGAGTGGCCAAGCTGGATGCCCGGCACCGCACCATGGCGGCGTACAAAATCGGTGATGCGTTTGAACGGCGCGATGAAATCGTCTTTCCACAAACCCAGATCGCGCGGCGTGGAACAGCCGCGCGGATCCACCTTGGTGGATTCCACAAACACCAATCCCGTGCCGCTGGCTGCGTACTTGCCATAGTGCATCAGGTGCCAGTCATTTACGTGGCCGTTGTCGGCGCAGTACTGCAGCATGGGCGACAGCACGATACGGTTTTTCAACGTGACGCCGCGAATGGTGAGCGGCGAGAACAACTGGGAATCCATTAAAAATATCCTTTAAAAACAGATAGTTACAATAATCCGGATTTACGCCGCGGTTGCGAGATCAGGCACGGTTTCGGTATACGCCAGTGCGGGCGCGCCACTGGTCAACGTACTGCGGCGCATGTCGCGCGGATATTTCAGATCGTCGTACGGCTGCGCGCGATGCATCGTGACACGATTGTCCCACATCACCACATCACCCACGCGCCATACATGACGGTACACAAACTCGCGTTGCGTGGCATGTTCGGTCAACTCTCGCAGCAGCATCAGCGCCTCCGGCAATGGCCAGCCAACGATACGGCCGGCGTGCGACGATAAATACAGCGAATGCCGCCCGGTGCGAGGATGGGTGCGCACCAGCGGCTGGGGCATCGGCACAAAGTCGTGCAACTCTTTTTCGGTAAACTGAAATCCCAGCGTACCTTTGGAGAATATCCGGCTGTGCTCGGCGGTTAACCCTTTAACTTTTTCCTTCATCACGTCGTCCAGCATGTCCCACGCAGCCCGCATGTCGGCGAATTCGGTTTCGCCGCCGCTGGGCGGGATCACGTGCGCGCACAGCGCCGAATACTTGGCGGGAATTTTCTTGTAGCTGCTGTCGCTGTGCCACAACCGGTTGCCCATCTGAAACTGCCGCTTGCGGTCTTCCGCCGGCAACAGTTCGTTGCCGGGCGTGAGATTGGAAATATCGGAGAGCAACGGTGTTTCCAGCCGCGCGCCAGCTTCGGCCTCAATCTTGGTATACAACCCTTCAAGCTCGCCCAAGCTACGTGTAAAGCGCAACTGCTGCTCGGTGGTCAGCGCCTTGCCCTGACGGAACACCAGCACGCCGTACTGATCCATACCATCGTGTATGGCATCGGCAACTTCAGGAGAAATCGGCGCGCTGATATCGACACCCTTGCATTCGGCAGCAAGCACTGGGTGCAGCGGAGAAAACTTCAATCCCACTGGGTTTCGCATGGCAGCAACTCCAAAATTGTAGTACGCGTTAGAGGGTGTATTCACAATACTTTACCCATCGCCAAGTTTCAACTACCCGTGCCTCTGTATCCGCTGGCAAACGCGTTACACTTTGCCCGCGAAACTGCGTTGACACTATCCGAACTCACAGGAGCCTCTGCCCATGACTACCCTCGCCGCCACACTCGCCCAATTGATCACCCGCACCCCCTACGACGCCTTGCCCGCATTGGCGCTGGATCATGCCGCGATGATGATTTCCAGCACCATCGCCAGCGCGGCCGCTGGCCAAACTATCACCTCGGCGCGCGTCATCCGTGAACTGGCGAAAGAACAAGGCGGTGTTGCCGAGGCGTCCATCTGGTTCGACAAAGGCGCCAAGCTCCCCGCCGTTACCGCCTGCCGAGCGAACGCCGTGGCCAGTGATGCCGCTGCGTCTGACGACAGCGACCTGCGCAACATTGTGCATCTGGGCACGCAGCTCACCTCTTCGTCCCTGGCATTGGGCGAACGGCTGAACGCCAGCGGTCAGGATGTGCTGCGCGCGATGATTCTGGGCTACGAAACCGCCGGCCGCATCGCCGAATCCATCATGCCCGGCTATCGCGATCTGGGGTTTCATGGCTGCGTACCAGCGAGCTTTGGCGCGGCAGTGGCTGCAGGCTGCATGCTCAAACTCACGCCACCACAGATGGCGCAGGCGATAGCACTCACGGCGGTGTCGATGGGCGGCCTCGCCACTGCCGCCGACACCAGCGAAGCACGCGAATACTTCGCCGGTAACGCTGCGCAAGCCGGCATGAATGCCGCACTCGCCGCGCAAAAGGGCTATATCGGCGAAGAACGTATTCTCGATTGCAAACGCGGCTTTCTCGACGTGTTCGGCGCCGAAGACATCGACGGCATCACGCGCGGCTGGGGC
>SYEN01000400.1 GCA_005800795.1 Burkholderiales bacterium
ACCGTGCTGGAAACTATCAGTGGTTGTGGTACGCCGATATTGTGTTTGCGAGCCTGGCGGCGCTGGTGAATCTGCCGATACGCGAGGCGCCGCCGCAGCCAGTGGCCAACGCAGCGTAGATTATGTAACTAATTGTTTTTAAACAATAATTTATTAACTGTCCCATTGACTTCTTGTCACTCGTTGGACATCTGGCGGCGCTACACTACGCGTACGTTCTGCCTATTGAAAAGGAGTTCGCATGCCGCCCCGCACACGCCACGACACCCATCCCTTGCCAGCACGTCATGCGCCGCGATTAAACGCCAATGATATTGTCAGCCTCAATCGGCGCAATGTGTTGCGCACTCTGGGGGCTTCGGCGTTACTGACCGCGGGCGGTGGCCTCTTCGCGCAGCATGCGTGGGGTCAATCCACATTAGGCGGTTACCCGTTCTCGCTCGGTGTTGCGTCCGGCGACCCTTCGTCCGACGGCTTTGTGATGTGGACCAAGCTCGCGCCGAAACCGCTGGAGCCCGGCGGCGGGATGCCGGGCAAACCCGTCGAAGTCGAATGGCGGGTGGCGAGCGACGAAGGCATGAAGCAGGTTGTGCGAAAAGGCATGGTGATGGCTCATCCCGAATTGGGCCATGCAGTGCATGTGGAAGTGGCCGGGCTGGAGCCGGCACGGGATTATTTTTACCGCTTCGCTGCCGGCGGCGAAGTCAGCCGCACCGGACGCTCACGCACGTTTCCACGTGCCGGTGCGGCGCCAGGGCGAGTACGCTTTGCCGTGGCGGGCTGCCAGCGTTACGAGGCGGGCTATTTCACGGCGTTTCGCCATATCGCCGCGGAGCGTTTTGATTTCGTGTTTCATTACGGCGATTACATTTATGAATATCCGTCGTTGCGGCTGGGTCAGAAATCTGCGTGGCCGATCATACGCGCGATGCCGGAAGAATCGGGTGAGTGTTTCACGCTCGACGACTACCGCCGCCGCTATGCTGCGTATCAATTGAACACTGAGTTGCAGGACGCACATGCTTCCGCACCGTTCATCATGAGCTTCGACGACCACGAAGTGGTGAACGACTGGGCAGGCGAAACTACGGTCAAGCAACAGCCGCGCGAGCAGTTTTTGTTGCGGCGCGCAGCGGCTTTTCAGGCATGGTACGAGCACTTGCCGTTGCGGCGTGCGCAGATGCCCCATGGTACTAATGGGGCCGATATTCAGGCCTACCGCCGTCTGGCTGTGGGTGATCTCTTGACGGTGAACGTGCTGGATACGCGCCAATACCGCACGGGCACCACCTGCGGCGCGCGCGTGATGGCGGGCTGTGCGGAGGCGCTGGAACCGAATCGCACCATGCTCGGTGAGGCGCAGGAACGCTGGCTGTATGAGAGTTTCAAACAACCGTTACGCTGGACGCTATTGGCGCAGCAGATTCCCATCATGCGGCAGGACCGCAATGTTGATCCCGCGATCTTTGGTCCCAGCATGGACAAATGGGATGGCACAGTGGCTGCGCGCGACCGGCTGTTCGCGGCAGTGGAGCAATCGAAGCTGCGCAACCTGATCTCGGTTGCCGGCGATATTCACATCAACTGCGCGGGCGAACTGAAGAAAAATTTCGACGATGAAAAATCAGCCACGCTGGGCGTGGATTTCACCGCTACATCGGTTACTTCCCTGGGCGATGGCTTCGATAGCAACAATCGTTTCAAGACCCTGATGCAGCAGGATCCGCACATCAAATTTTACAACGGGCAGCGCGGCTACGTGCGGCATGTGGTGACGCTGCAACGGTGGGAGGCGGACTATCAGGTGCTCGACAAGGTGTCTTCGCCCGATGGAACCATGAGCACGCGCAAAAGTTTTGTGGTGGAGGATGGCAACAGCAGGCTGCTGTAGTGGCCGGTGGCCGGAGCGATAAAGCTCACGGCACCAAACCCTTCGTACCCGGCTGCACATCATAGAACGCGAGCGTCATTGAAGTGGCGCTGTAGGAACCCATCAGCACGATCACATCGGTGATGCCTACATGGCCGAGAGCCTTGACCGCGCGTTCATACAGGCCATTGGATACCCAGCGTGATTGCGACAGGCAAATCGCCATCTCGTAAATGACCTGCTCGCGCGCATCGTCGAACGACGTGGTGAGGCCCGCGAAAATGGCGTCGATTTTTTCCGGCGGCAGGCCGGCGGCCTTGGCTGCGGCTTCATGCGCACAGGCGGGGTACGACGAATGCCAGTGGCTGGTGATCACGCAAACCGCGATTTCGCGCTCACGCAACGACAGAGAAAACCCCGTGCGCAGATGCCGGCCTAGCCCACCGATGACCTTGGCGAGCCTGGGGTTCTCCACGTAGATCTTGTTGGGGCCGGGCAGCCTGCCGCGGGTTTCGATCAGCGAGCGGTAGCCTTCCTGCTGCTCCGGCGTCATCTGCTCAACCGGAATTTCGGTGTAGCGCCCGAAGGTTGGCGTGCCGGTCGTGGTGTGGGTTTTCGCGTCGGCCGTCATTTAATTTTTCGGTGCGAAGCGCTAGCGTTTGCCGGCTGGCTTCTTGGTTGCCCCCGGTCTCGCTGGCGTGCGCGGCTTCGCGGCTTTCGGTGTGCTGGCCGTGGCGCGGTGACGCGGAAATTCCATGACACCCAGCACCTTCGTCACTGTCACGCGTTGTTTGCACACGGGGCACACCGCGCTGGAATGCCGCGAGGCGGTGGATTGAAGTTGATGCCGTTCGCCGCGAACCGGGCGGCGGCTGCCTTCGCACAATATTTTCATCCGGCTTATCCAGTATTTCCAGTAATCAGACTTTGCTGACAGGTCTACATTTTTGCATCAAGTGAACATAGTACAGCAGGCTGTGGAATCGGGCTATTTAAAAAATGGCTTTGGAGCGCCCATGGCCCCTGTTGCGGGCGGCGGATTGCGTAAAATGGTGTCCCTTGCGACAGAGGGTGTGCCTAGCGCGGTTGCGACCCCCGGCAAGATCGACTACGATCAACGGCCACGTACTGACCATCCCTGATGGCATTCACCATGCTGCCTACCTACGAAATTTATTGCATTAAATACGCGGAGCGCCCCGGCAAGCGGCCCGCACACTTTGTCGGCGGCGATCCTCACGATGTGCCGATGCCCATGGATTACTACGTGTGGCTTATTCGTGATTCCGGTAATAAGGATCGCATGGTGCTGGTGGATACCGGCTTCGATGCGAGCATGCAGATTAACGGCCGCGTGCTGCTGAGAAAGCCCGCCGAGGGCCTGGCGTTGATCGGCGTGAACGCGGCGGACATCAAGGACGCCGTGATCACGCATTTGCATAACGATCACGTCGGCACCTTTTATGATTTTCCGAACGCGCGTTTTCACTTGCAGGACAGGGAAATGCAGTATGCGACGGGACATCACATGCGCGATCATATTTTCCGCCGGCCGTACGAGATTGACCACGTGGCGGGCATGATCCGGCTGGTGTATCAAAATCGTGTGGAGTTTCACAACGGTGAGGAGGAAATTGCTCCCGGCATTTCCTTGCATCACATTGGCGGACACACCATGGGCCTGCAATCGGTGCGCGTGCACACGCAGCGCGGCTGGGTGGTGCTGGCTTCCGACGCGAGTCACTATTACGAACATTTCGAGCAGGATCGTTGCTTTCCGCTGGTGTATCACATGGGCGAAATGCTCGAAGGCTTCGCCACGTTGCGGCGGCTTGCCGATTCGTTGCAGCACATCGTGCCGGGGCATGATCCGCTGGTGCTGCAACGGTATCCGGCGGCGTCATCGCAGTTGGCGGGCATTGTCGCGCGGCTGGATTTGCCGCCGAAAAATTAAGCGTTGTGTCCGCGATTGGCGGGGATTAAGGTTGTGCAAGAGGATTTAAAAATGTCAATTAAAACAATTACTTATATAAAAATCGTGCTGTGGGCAAGCTGCGGGCTTTGTGCCTCGGGCGTGTGGGGCCAACCCTATCCCAGCAAGCCCATACGTCTGATCGTCGGCTTTCCACCGGGGGGGTCGAACGACATCGTGGCACGCAACCTTGCGCCCAAGCTGGGTGAACTGCTGAACACCCAGGTCATTGTCGAAAATCGCGCGGGTGCGAATGCAACCATTGCCGCAGAGTTTGTCACTAAGTCCGCGCCCGATGGCCACACGTTGTTTCTCGGCAGCACCAGTTCGTTGGTGATCAGCCCGCACACATATTCGAAAATGGCGTATGAAACACTGCGCGATTTTGCACCGGTGACCACGGTGGCGATGACGCCCGAGGCGATTGCGATACATCCCGCGCTGCCGGCGCGCGATTTGAAATCGCTGGTGGCGCTGGCGAAGGCGAATCCCGGCAAGCTCGATTTTGCGTCGTCGGGCAGCGGTGGCCTGCCGCATCTCGCGCTGGAGTTATTCAAAGTGCAGGCCAATATCAACCTGCAGCACGTGCCGTACAAGGGTGCAGCCCCCGCGGTTGTGGACCTGGTTGGCGGCCACGTGCAGGGCATGATCATGGATTTCCCGGCAATTTATCCCCAACTTAAAAGCGGCAAGTTCCGCGGCATTGCGCTTGCCGCCGAAAAGCGCATCGCGCAAATGCCGGAGTTGCCGACGACCGGCGAGCAGGGCATGCCCGGCTTGATCGCGGTCAACTGGTTCGCCATCGCGGCGCCCGCCAAGACCCCGGCACCCATAGTCAGCCGCCTGCACGGCGCATTGATTAGCGCCATGGGTGCCGCGGATTTGAAAGACCGGCTCACCGCGGTGGGTGTCGAAGCCTACACGCGTAGTTCTCCAGAAGCCTTCACGGCGTTTTTGAAAGACGAATTGGTGCGCTGGGGCAAGGTGGCGAAGGCGTCTGGAGCAAGGGCAGACTGAATTTCCAAATCCTTCGCGTCGATTTATTCAAACGAACAGGGCAGCTATCACGGTCGTTCCCGCGAAGGCGGGAACCCACAACCCGGTGTCCCATGGCAATACGCAGCGATCGCCGCTTGCGCGGGAATGACCGCGCAGGTGATGCGTCTGCGTAAGTCCGTCATCGGAAATTCCAGAATCTGATGTTACTTTCCCAACCCGGCCTCATCGGCCCGCTTCAACTGCGCAACCGTGTGGTGATGGCGCCGATGGGCACCAACTACAGCACCACCGACGGATTATCGACTGAGCGTGACCGCCAGTATTACGCCGAGCGTGCGCGCGGCGGCGTCGGCATGATCATGACCGAGGCGATGGTGGTAACCGAATTCGCGCGGCCGCATCACAACTCGCTGTGCGTGTATCACGACCGGTTCATACCGGGGCTGGCGAGCGTGGTCGATGCCATCCACGCGCACGGGGCGCTGGTGTGCGCGCAGTTGAACCATCGTGGGGCGCTGTTGCGCCGCCATGTGCTCAACATGGAGCCGGTGGGGCCGTCGTCGTGGAAGAACCCGAATACCGGCGACGACGTGCGTCCGCTGGCCGTTCCGGAAATCATCGAGATACAAAAGCAGTTTGTTGCGTCGGCACGGCGGCTGTATCAGGCGGGCTACGACGGTGTGGAAATTCACGCCGGCAACGGATATCTGTTCCAGCAGTTTTTTACGCCACGTTTGAATCATCGCAATGACCCCTACGGGGGCTCGTTTGAGAATCGGGCACGCTTTTTATGGGAGACGCTGGATCGCGTGAAGCAGGCGCTGCCGGATTTTCCGTTGATCGTGCGGCTGTCGGCGTCGGAATTCACGGCGGGGGGCTACAGCGACGCCGACATTATCGAGTTGTCGAAAAAACTTGAAAAACAGGGTGTGGCGGCACTCGACCTGTCGGGCGGCAGCAACGAAAGCCCGCAGCTATCGAAATACTGCATCCAGCCGCCGTCGTTCGCGCGCGGCTGTCTGGGGCCGTACGCCAAGCCAATCAAGGACGCGGTGACGATACCCGTGCTGGTGGCGGGGCGGGTGGTCGATCCGGCGGATGCGGAAAGATTACTGGCTGACGGCTGCGCGGACTTCATTTCCGTAGGCCGGGCGCTGTATGCCGATCCGCACTGGAGCGCAAAGGCTTTTGGCAAAGTGAAAGCGCCGATCCGCAAATGCATCGCCTGTAATGTGTGCTTTGAGCGGCTGACATTGGAAAAGGATGTGGCGTGCGTGAACAACCCGGTGATCGGTACTGAGTTCGAGGCGCTGGAACATGCTGAGCCGCAGTTGTTTCCCGATCAACGAACCAAAACACCGCACCGCGTGTTGGTGATTGGCGCGGGCGTTACCGGCCTGGAAGCCGCGCGTGCAGCGGCGGCGCGCGGGCATCGTGTTGAGGTTTGGGAGAAGTCCGCGCAAACCGGCGGGCAAATGCCGCTGGCGATGGCCGCACCCGACAAAAGGGAAGTCGAACCGATACTGGGCTACCGGCTGGCGGTGTTGCGCGAATTGGGGGTGACAATACGCACGTCGATGACGGCCAGTACCGCGGCGATCCGCGCGTTCAACCCTGATTTTGCCATAGTCGCCACGGGTGCCGCACCACGCGCCCATCCGTTTGATGTGTCGCAACTGGCTGCAACGGTGAAGGTGATGCACGCATGGGATGCGTTGCGTGATCCGTCACGGCTGGCGGCGGCGCAACGGGTCACTATCATCGGTGGCGGCATGGTGGGTGCCGAAGCGGCGGATTTGCTCAGTGTGCAGGGTAAGCACTGTACCATCGTCGAAATGCTGGGCACAGTTGCCAACGGCATGGCGCGTAACAATCGAATGGAACTGGTGGAGCGGCTCGCTGCGCGCGGCACGCAACTTCTAACACGCGTGAAGGTGGAGCGCGCCATCGGCGGTACGCTGACCCTGCACGGCGGCGATGGCACAATACGCGACATTGAAGTGGGCGATGCGCTGATATTCGCCACGGGGCCGGCGCCGGTGCGTGATGTGGTGCCGCTACTCGATGAAGCCGGTGTGGATTATGAACTGGCGGGCGATTGTTACCGGCCAGGGGATTTTTTGAGTTGCCTGCGCGATGGGTGGCTGGCAGCGTTGAGTTTGGAGCATCGGTTTCGTGATTAGTGTGCGCGTTAACATCATCGCGTGTAGTGATTCAATCGTGCCGAGGATTCGATTCGTCAGATTACCCAGCTCCGTCATTCCCGCGCAGGCGGGAATCTATAACCGTGTTTCAAGTGGCGCTGTGTTATGGGTTCCCGCCTTCGCGGGAATGACACGGTAGGGTTTAATCTGCGTTCATCTGCGTCAATCTGTGGCAAGGAAGTTTTTGACTTTGATTATTAAGGGCACACCATGACTCTTCCCAACTACGAAATCTACGCCATCAAATACGCGCGCCGCGACGCGCTGCGTCTGGTGCATTTTGTCGGCGGTGATCCGCACAACACCCCGATGCCGATGGATTACTTTGCCGGAGGTGGATGCAGTGCTGGGCGATTTGCGGCGCCTGACCGAGGGGGGCATCCAAGGCGTGGGGTCGGCCGGGTAGCGTGGGAGCTAGTCAATTACCAAGAATTCGTCAGTGGGCTAAAGAGCGAACCAACAGTGGCTGTAGCATCAGAAGTAGCAAACCTGCACTTCGCGACAGGCAATGTGGCGGACTTCGTGCTCCAAAACATTTATTGAAAAGGTGACAAATGAATAATCGCGTGCTGATATTTTTGCGTGTGTTAATCGCTGTGCTAGGGTTGGGTTTAGTCGCACTTGCGGCTATCGGCGATATAAGCTGGTATGTTCGATACTTTGGTCC
>SYEN01000401.1 GCA_005800795.1 Burkholderiales bacterium
CAGTGCGAGTACTACGCGCTCGAAGGGTTATCGGATCTGGTGCAGACCGTGAAGAAAGTACGCACTCATTTGAACCCCACGCTCGAAATCGAGGGCTTGCTGCGCACCATGTACGATCCGCGCAATACGCTGGCGCAACAGGTGTCGCAACAACTGGTCGATCACTTTGGCGACAAAGTGTACCGAACGGTGATTCCGCGCAACATACGTTTGGCGGAAGCGCCGAGCCACGGCTTGCCCGCGATGCAGTTTGATCGTGCGTCCAAGGGCGCGCAGGCGTATATCGCGCTCGCCGGGGAGATGTTGAATAGGCAATCCGCGTCCGTCGCACCCGTCACCGCGGCATAATCATCATGGCGAAACTCAAAGGCCTAGGTCGAGGCCTCGATGCATTGCTTGGCGGCGACGAGCCCGCCGCGGTTCCCGCTGCGGCAGCCAGCGACACCCCGCGCGAGCTGGCGATAGAGCAACTGCAGCCGGGCAAGTACCAGCCGCGCACGCGCATGGATCAGGACGCGCTGAAAGAGCTCGCCGAATCCATCAAAACGCAGGGCGTGATTCAGCCGATTCTGGTGCGCCCGGTGGCTGGCGGACAATACGAAATCATCGCCGGCGAGCGCCGTTGGCGCGCTTCGCGCATGGCGGGTTTGCAGGCCGTGCCGGTGGTGATTCGCAACATCCCGGATAATCAGGCGCTGGCGGTGGCGCTGATCGAAAACATCCAGCGCGAAGATTTAAATCCGCTGGAAGAAGCGCTGGGCATCCAGCGCCTGACCAACGAGTTTGGTCTCACACACCAAAGCGCCGCCGACGCGTTGGGCCGTTCACGCACAGCGGTCACCAATTTGTTGAGGCTGCTCGAGCTCGCGCCGCCAGTGCGAGAATGGCTCGGTGCGGGCAAGCTCGACATGGGCCACGCCCGCGCGCTGCTGGTGCTGCCGGCGCTGCGTCAGGTGGCGCTGGCCAATGAAATAGCCGCCAAGGGCATGAGTGTGCGCGAGGTGGAAAAGCGCGTCAGCGAGTTGATCGCGCGTCCCAAGCCACGCCTGCCGCGCACGGTTGATCGCGATGTCGAGCGCTTGACGGAAGATCTGGCGCAAAAACTCGGCACTGCGGTGCAGATTAAACAAAAAGGCAAGGGCCGCGGGACATTGATCGTGGAATACGCCAACCTCGACCAACTCGATACCTTGATCGAAAAATTGCGCCGCTAACCAAGCCATTAAGCAGAATATTGCGGCGCACCAAGTTGACTAGTCGACATAAAAACAAAAACAATCAATGAGTTTGCTCGATTCGCTCTTTCTCAAGCGTATCTCCAGTAAACCCATACGCACCGTGTTGCGCTGGCAGGTTTACGCCACGGTCGTAATCGCGCTGGGTGCCGGGCTTTGGGCTGGGCCGCACGGGGCGATATCAGCGATTTTGGGGGGTGCGGTTAACCAGATTGCTGATTTGGCTTACGCGCTGCTGATTTCCGGCGGCGGCATAAGAACAGCAGGGAACACCCTGCGAACGCTGTTCAGGGCGGAAGGGGTTCGTATCCTTCTGATCGTTTTTTTGTTGGGCGCGGCGCTTACATCCTACAAGGATGTCGTCCACCCGGCGTTGTTTTTGTCGTTTGTCGTGTCGGTGCTGGTATTCCGCGCGGCAATTGTTGTAAAAGAATAATTTGTAATTGTTGTAGCACTGTCAACGAGACCACACGATGGCCGCCGCGGGACAAGAACTTACTCCGACCAGTTACATTAGTCACCACCTGACCAATCGCACCATTTCGTTGGGCGATGGCCCGTTCTGGACGCTGCATCTGGATACTTTTGTCACCGCACTGGTGCTGGCGGTCGTAGGCTTCGGCTTTTTGTGGTGGATTGTCCGCGGTGCAACCGCCGGCGTGCCCAACAAGCGTCAGGCGTTTGTCGAAATGTTGTTCGATTTTGTCGACGATCAGGTGAAAGGCATTTTCCACGGCAATCGCGCGTTTGTTGCGCCGCTGGCGCTGACCGTGTTTGTGTGGGTGTTGCTGATGAATGCGATGGATTTTATTCCGGTCGATATCGCGGCCAAAATTACTGAACACGGCTTGGGTCAGGCCTATTGGAAGCCGGTGCCGACCTCCGATGTGAACACCACCTTCGCGCTGGCTTTGTCGGTGTTTGCGCTGATGATTTTCTACAATCTCAAGGTCAAGGGCATAGGCGGCTGGACACACGAGTTGTTTTGCACGCCCTTCGGCAGCAACATTCTGCTGATGCCGCTGAATTTTCTTTTCAATATCGTCGAGTATGTGTCCAAGCCGCTGTCCCATTCACTGCGGCTTTACGGCAACATCTACGCTGGCGAAATCATATTCATGCTGCTGTGGATGTGGGCTGCCACGGGCCTTGTCGGCTCCTTTGCGGGCGGCGTTCTGGCGCTGGGCTGGGCAATTTTCCACATTCTGATCGTGGCGCTGCAAGCTTATATTTTCATGATGCTCACCATCGTTTATATGGCGATGGCGCACGAATCACATTAATTCTGTAACTGTCTGTTTTAATTGGTATTTTCTAAAAGGAGCAAGTGATGGACAAGATGCAATTGATCGCGATGGTTCAGGCCTATACCGGCGTCGGTATCGGTCTGATGATCGGCCTGGGCGCTGCGGGCGCGTGTATCGGTGTGGGTATCATGTGCAGCCGTTTTCTGGAAGGCGCCGCACGCCAGCCCGAACTGATGCCGCAATTGCAAGCCAAAGTGTTCCTGCTGCTGGGCCTGATCG
>SYEN01000402.1 GCA_005800795.1 Burkholderiales bacterium
CCTGCAAGTGAAACAAATCAAGCTGCCGGCCGAGCTTGCGGTGATCGCGCTTTTCAGCTTCCTCAAGACGGTGCAGGTAGGCTTCCTGATCCTCTTTTTTCGACCACGCCGTGCCGTAGACGCGCGTGAGCATTTCGTTTTTCGAATCACCGCGCCAGTACGCACCAGCCACTTTCATCAGCTTGAACACCTTCAGCTTGCCGGTGGAAGGCACATGCGGGCCGCGACACAGATCGATAAAATTATCCTGTTTATACAGAGAGATAGCCTCATTCGACGGAATCGAGGCAATAATCTCAGCCTTGTATTTTTCGCCCAGGTTGGTGAAAAATTTCACGGCCTCGTCGCGTGGCATTTCCGTACGCTCAACTTTTACGTCTCGTTTGGAAATTTCATTCATGCGCTTTTCAATTGCTGTGAGGTCTTCCGGCGTAAACGGGCGCTTGTACGAAAAATCGTAGTAAAAACCGTCGTCGATCACCGGCCCGATAGTCACTTGTGCTTCGGGAAACAACTCCTTGACCGCATGCGCCAAAAGATGCGCCGAGGAATGCCGCAGCACTTCCAGCGCGGCGGAATCCTTGTTGGTAATAATTGCCAGTTCCGCATCCGCCTCGATACTAAACGAAGTATCAACCAGCTTGCCGTTGACGCGCCCAGCGAGCGCTGCCTTGGCCAACCCCGGCCCGATCGATCCTGCCACGCCAGCCACCGTGATCGCGTTGTCAAACGAACGCAGCGAACCGTCGGGCAGTTTTACATTAACCATTTACACAGCTCCCATCCTGAAAATAAAAAAGTGCGGACCAGCCGCACTTTTTCGAATCACATCAAACGCTAAAGAAAATAAGGGCGCGACTAAACCTTGCCTATACCTGGCTCCAAGTTCGCGGTCTCTTTGGCACCCCTGCACGCATTATTGCGCTCCGGCAAAGTTGTTCTGTTAATGCTTTGAATTTTATCACAAATTTAACGGCCAGCCACAGCGGTACTATGGCTGCATGCAGAGACATCAGCGCGCAAAATTCCTGACGTAGCGCACCAGTTGCCAGATTTCTTCGTCGGTCAAATTCCGCGAAGCCGGCATGCTAGAACCCGTCGACGGTGGCATGGCTGCGTCCGGCGAATCATTCTGGATGATCCAAAACAGTTGCCCATCGGAAATCTCGCTCATGCTTTCCTTGCACGCAAAATTACGCGGCCGCGGAATATATTGACCCGCAAGATAGCCCTTGCCATCGCCCTTCAAGCCGTGACAAAACTGACATGGCACCGACTTGGACTTGCCCAGATAATTGCGCTCGGCGGCAGCCAGTACCTCCGGCGAAGCCGGTAACGGATTTGTGCGAGACAAATAATCGGCGGGTGCCTTTACGGTTGGCCGCGATTGAGGACACTCACCGGGCCGCGGATCGGCAGCAAATGCCGCCTTACCTGCCAGAAAGTTTCCTAAAAATATCAATAAAATCAATAACTTATTAAAATATTTAGCTTTCGGCATCGCCCCTCCTTAGTTGGGCAAAAATACTGCCAAAAAACCTCCAAGACTTGCCCGCCGCTTTGTTGTTGACGCACGCTTGAAGTGATTTTGACTTCCGCGTTGAGCGACTACGGACTTGCCGACAGTGAAATTATCGCGCTGCACAATACCCTTGACTGTGAACAAATTCACACTTACCGTCAAATAATTCGTGAAATTGTTCACGATTGGCAAGCAAACCTACCCAACAAGTCACAATTCGGTCCTCCTCTCGAAAGCTGCGCGAATGGCCACAATCTGCCGCATTCTCGACGACTTGTCGTTGGAAATCGCTTGGCGCGCTGAAGCGCCCAAGTGGTCGATTTGAGCCATGCGTCCACCGTAGGCTTTTGACGGCGCCATACGACAACACATCCACCAAAGAAAACGGCCACGAACACCATACGGCGATTCATGGCCGGTCTTACAACTTCGGCTGCAGCGAACGGCCTAGCCGACTTGCCCTTCCATCAGCAGCTTGACCACTTCCGGTGCAATTTCGCGGGCACGCTGGTCGAGCTGCTCGTCCGTGAGATTGGCGATCGGATGCGGCATTTCCAGAAAACGAAAACCTTCGAGTCCCCACGTGCGCGCCATCGCGTTACCGGTGGCACGAAACACGTGCGTAATGATCGAAGCGGAAGGAATGCCCTGCTGTTCAAATACGATGCTGTCGAGCACACTGCCCGAGCTGCATGACCCTCAATCACCCACGCCGGCAACGATGACATCCACGTTGCCTTTGTATTCCTCGATCATTTCCGCGTGAGGCGCGGCGCCGGAACTCTTTTTGCGGCGAATCACGCGCGACTGTGTGCCATGCTCTTTTTCGAGGATGTCCGCGATGCGAAACAGCAACTGGTCGGAGTTGTGTTTGGTGTTGTCGATAAGCCCCACGCGCAGGCCCTGCAGCGACTTGGGCCGCGGCGCATAGTTGATTCGCCGACCCGAAATTTCGGTAGTCGGATCCAGCAATTGCACTGTCATGATGCCGATCTCCTTTTAAAAAATAATCTATAAAAACAGATACTTACGATTTCGCATCCCAACCGGCTAACTCTTGATCTCGCGCGTCACGCTTTGCGAACCGTTTTTGCCGCCCCAGCCCGGAATGTACGACGACTGCACGCCCGCAACACCGCCTGCCGCGATCACCAGAAAATCCTGCGGCGTTTCGACCAGGTCAACCATCGTGTTTTCGTCACCAGCGACCACTGCGCCCGGCATCACGTTGATGCGTTTCAATTCCGCCACATTGCATTTGGAATTTTCGAAACAATAATTCTGCACCTGCTCGCGCGTCCAGCCAGCTTTTTTCATAGTCAATTGATGCTCGCCGGGGAACACCATCGCGTATTGCGGCTTGCGATTGGTGCCGGCCGAAATACGCATATTGGCGCACATCGTCGTCAAAATACCCGATGGCTCGGCGCTCAACTGATTGGAAATCTGATGTGGCGCGAGTGCTGCAAACACCGTCACCGTGTTTTGCTCGCGGCTGAACCCGCGCGTGGTATGAAACGGCGGCCACGGGCTGGTTTCGGTTTCATTCTCGGCGATGCAATAGCTGTACTTGCCACCGTGGCCCATGCTGCTGCGATCCAGCTCGCCCGGTATCGTGCCAATCACATTGCGCATCACCAGACGAATCGCGCGGCCAATGGTCGCGTTCGCGCGCCAGCCGGGGCCGAACAAATTGTCGCCAGAGTTGATATCGAGCTTTTTCGCAATTGGGCCGTTCACCAGCATGAACACCGCCGAACCGCCGGTGCTCGTCGCCGGGCCGTGATAACCGTATTTCGGATCAGCCAGCGCTTCCACCGCTGCCGCCACAACCGGCATGTATTCCGCCTTGCATCCGGCCATCACGGCGTTGATGGCGACCTTTTCCGCCGTCACCTTGGTCTGGCGGTTTTCGATAAACGCCAGTTGATGCTGCGGATCGAGGTGCGCCGCCGCAAGCATCGCCTCGACGCGCTCTGCCGTCGGCGGCACCACCGGCAAGCCGTCCGTCCAACCGTTGGTGTAACAAAGATCAATAGCGTTGCCTATATCCTGCGCCGTGTGGCGCCGTGCCTTGAGTTCCATTTCCTGTCCCCTGATTGCCTGATATAGATCCAGTTTACCTCAAGAACAGCCCATGCCGTAGTTTCACGCGTACTCTCGTGTGCGGCAGGATATCCCACCAAGCCTCAATTCCCAGCCGTTATCCCCGCCTCCTTGAGCACTTTGCTCCATCGCGCCGTTTCGCGATGCAGGAACGCACCGAACGCAGCGGGCGGCGTATGCGCCGGCTCAGCGCCGACGGCGATCAAGCGCTCCTGCAAGTCCGGAAACTTCAGCGCCTTCGCCACTTCCAGATTGACGCGCTCAATGATCTCCCTGGGCGTATCAAGCGGCGCCAGCAAGCCGTACCATCCCACCAGTTCATAGCCGGGCACACTGTCAATAATCGGTGTGACACCGGGCGCGAGCCGGGTCGGTGCGCGCGTGGTAACGCCCAGCACGCGCACCTTGCCGCTTTGCACAAACGAGGACACTGTCGGTGCTGCCGCGCAGGTGCTATGCATCAACCCGCCCATCATTTCCGTCAACGCAATAGCGCTACCCTTGTACGGCACGTGCGACAAGTCGGCGCCGGTCATCGACTTAAACAACTCCATGCACAGATGCGGTGTAGTGCCCTGCCCGCCAGAGCCATACAACACCTGCCCCGGCCGCGATTTGCTATAGGCGATCAACTCGTTGATCGACTTCACCGGCAGCGCGCCGCTGACCGCGATCACGAACGGCGTTGAAGCCACCTGCCCTACCGGCGCGAACGCCTTCGCCATCAAATAGCGCTGATAAAGCGTGGTGCTGATCAACTGCGTCATGGTCGCCATCCGCAATGTATGCCCATCGGGTGCCGCGCGTGCCACCAGTTCCGCGCCGATCAGGCCGGAAGCGCCGGCGCGATTGTCGACTACGATTTGCTGGCCCAATACCTCAGTCAAACGGTTCGCCAGCAGGCGCGCGATCACGTCCGGGCCGGACCCGACCGTGGTGGCGGTGATCATGCGGATGGGACGGATGGGGTATTTTTGCGCCTGCGTTTGGGCGTGCGCCATGGTGCTTGAAGCCGCGCCCAGTACCGCAGCCAACCCTGCGGCGAATTTTCGCCGGCGCGTCGGTCTCATCAGACGACCTGCGCCGCTTTACCTTCGCGCGCAATGGCGGCATTGACCCGCGGCATCACCTCGCTCGCCATCAGCTCCATCGAGCGCTTGGTGAGTTTCTCGTCCACCCAATCCATGCCGGCGTACACCAGCTCACCAAAATCGCCGACCTGTTCACGCAGCCTCAATATCTGATCGACCACGCTGTTAACCGTGCCGTAGATCACCAGATTATCGAGTACGCGGTCTTCGGTAATGGCGCTATCCGGCTCGGATTGATCAAACTTGAAAATGACATGGCGTTTTGCCTTCATCATTTTGTAGGTCAGTTGCTTCCAGTAAAACCGGTACGGGCTGTTCATATCGTCACGCCCATAACGTTTTGCCGTGGCCTCGTCGTCGGCAACAAAAATCGTGCGTGCGATGCGCCAGTCGGCGGAGTCGGCGACCTGCCCCACCTGCTTTTTGCCCTCGGCATAATTCGCCCAATGGCTAGGCAGCCATTTGGAGAACAAAAAATTCGCCGACAGTGGATGAAAATCCCGTTTGCCCATCTGGATCACGCCTTTGGAAAACGGTGCGACGACGGTACCGACAATCTCCGGCCGCGGCTTTTGATACGGCTTGTAGAGATGCCCGCGGCCTATCGCGGCATCGCGCATTTTCTCCACCGTCACCTTGTAGCGGTTATCGGGGAAATCAATGTTGTACGGCGGGTCGCGCTCCCAGATCGCCAGAATCACGTCGATGCATTCGGCAAACATTTTCTGGCGGTCCTGATCCAGATTGCCCAGCGCCTCAGCATCGCACGGCAGCGCGCCTGCGCTGATACCGAGAATAAAACGGCCCTTGGCAATATGATCGAACATCGCTGAGTTGGAAGCGATAATCACCGGATGCTGCTGCGACAAATTGGTGGTACCGGTGCCGAGCTTGATCGTCTTGGTGTCGCTGATCAACGTGGCAAGAAACAGCAGGCTGTTGGTAACGTTCTCGGTTTTTTCCGTGAGATGCTCGCCGACGAAGGCATCGTGAAAGCCCAGCTTGTCAGCGAGGATAATTGCCTCTCGGTCTTCGTGCAGCGTGTCGGTACAACTGCGTTCCTCCGGGTGCATCGGCATGATGAAGTAGCCCAAACGCATTCGATTCTCCTTGAAAATCTTCTCAGATGGTATCGATGATCAGGTGTCGGCCCCAGCGGGAATGCGCGTGATTTCCACCAAAAAGTCTATTATCACACGCAGTTTGTGCGGCACGTGGCGCGCGTGGGGATACACCACGCTGATTGGCTGACCTTCGACGGCGTAGGGTTTGAGTACTTCAATCAGCTTGCCCTCGGTCAGGTCGTGCCGTACCGTCCACCAATTCAATTGCGCAACCCCTAAGCCGAGCAGCGCCGCTTCGCGCACGGCGTCGCCGCCGGTCAACACCAGTGGGCCGCGTACGGCGACTTCCACGCGCTTGCCTTTGACGTTATACGGCCACACCGGGAACAGCGCGCTGGCGATGCAGCGATGTTCCGTCAAATCCTCCGGCGTTTCGGGCTTGCCGTGGACCTTAAAGTACGCAGGCGACGCACAAGTCACGCGCTGGCCGCGATTCAGCACACGCGCCACGTACCGTGGATTGTTGATCTCGCCGACCTGCACCGCGAGGTCGAGCCCGCGCTCGATCAAATCCACCTGCCGGTCGTCGACGCTGACATTGAGCACAATGTCGGGATAACGCCGGTGAAATTCCTCCGCGCATGGCAAAAACGATAGCCGCCCGAACAGCGCGGGAAACGAAAGTTTGAGTTGACCCTTGGGGTTTTCGACCGCACTTTTTACCGACGCTTCCGCGTCCTCGATGTCATTCAGAATCTGCAAACAGCGCGAATGGTAATCGCGCCCGTCATCGTTCAGCGCCACCCGCCGTGTAGAACGCACCAGCAACTGAATGCCCAAATCTTCTTCCAACCGCGCCACGGCTTTGGCCACGGCAGACACGGAAACATCAAGTTGCCGCGCAGCTGCGGTAAAGCTGCCGCTTTCGGCAACTTTCACAAAAGCCTGCATGCCCAGAAGTTTGTTCACGGCGCTAAAATACTCACGATCCTGAAACGGCCATTTTAAAGCTTTGCAGTATGAATCACAGACCGGAACTTCGTGGGCATCGGCAGCATACTCAGAAGCGCGACTTGTAAACGCCGCAGTGCATCCGGCACCGCATGGTAAATGCGGGCAGTGCTCCGGAGTACTTCGGGTACCCACTATACAGACATCCACAAAAAGACGGCTCAAGACTTTGTCGTCATTGGTTGCCCCTCGATGCGCCTTGCGAAGGCTGCCAAACCCGTGGTGGCCTAGCAGCACTAGTTTAGAGAACACTCTAGCTTTAGTATAATTAATCCTTTAAAGTCAATTAGTTATAATTTTTGTGGGTAATACTTGAATTTCCTGCCCGCGCGCCCAAAGTGTTGATGGTTAATCGGAGACCCGCATGACCGAAGCAAGCCCCAACGAGCCGACGGCAAAAACGCCGCCACCGGAGCAACCGCCAGTGGATGGCGCAATCGATGCCGCAAACACTGCCGCGAACACTGCCGCCAGTGCGGCCGCACCGGCTGAACCGCCGCCGCCCTCCCTTGAAGAAAAACTGCAAATCGCCGAAGCCACCATTCAAGAGCATCGCGATGCATTTTTGCGCGCCAAGGCCGAGACCGACAACATTCGCAAGCGCGCGCAAGCCGACGTAGCCGCTGCGCACAAATACGCGGTGGAAAATTTCGCCACCGAATTGCTGGCAGTTAAAGACAGCCTTGAAGCTGCTCTCGCCACCGAGAATGCCGGTACCGAGAATTTCAAGAGCGGCGTCGAACTCACACTGAAGCAACTGAAGTCCGCGTTCGACAAGTTTCATCTTGCCGAGGAAAACCCGGTGGCGCAAAAATTCGACCCGCACAGGCATCAGGCCATCAGCATGGTCGAGTCAGAAGCCGACGCAAATACCGTGGTCAGCGTGCTGCAAAAAGGCTACAAGCTTAATGATCGTGTGATCCGCCCCGCGCTGGTCACCGTGGCCAAGGCCCGGGACGCATAAGGACGATACGGACGACACCCGAATCCCTTCATTCCCCCATCGCTGGCGCTGGATTGAATTGTTGCAGCGCATCCCCAAATACAGAACATTGAAACTTTAGTATTGAGGCAAACAAATGAGCAAAATCATAGGTATCGACCTGGGCACAACCAACTCCTGCGTGGCGGTAATGGAAAACGGTACGCCCAAGGTTATTGAAAACTCCGAAGGCGCGCGCACCACACCGTCCATCGTCGCTTACATGGAAGACGGCGAGGTCCTGACCGGCGCGCCGGGCAAGCGTCAGGCCGTCACGAACCCGAAGAATACGCTCTACGCGGTGAAGCGTCTTATCGGCCGCCGCTTCGAGGAAAAAGAGGTGCAAAAAGACCTCGACCTCATGCCCTACAAGATTCTGAAAGCCGATAACGGCGACGCGTGGGTGGAAGCGCGCGGCAACCAGATCGCCCCGC